>JBIKRP010000042.1:0-9956 GCA_044349145.1 Flavobacterium sp. | reverse complement strand
GCTATGATGTCAAAGATCCTGATCGGTCATGGGCAATTCTATTTAAAAAACAATTACTAGACAAATTTGAAATTACGTATCCCAAGGATGTGCCGTATTTAGAAGACGGTTTGTTTTTGGCAAAGGTTTTTGTTGTTGCACAATCGGTGGCTTTTGATCAAGAAATATTTTATCAAAGAACGACGCGAAAAGGTTCGGCAACCAATTCAACGCTTTTTTACTCAGAAAAAGCAATTCAAGGGTTTATTCATGCGATTGAAGATATCAAACTTTTTGGGGAACGCTTCGAATTTCAGAGAAATCAAAAATTATTAATAAATCATGTTGTTGCGAAATTTACTATTTTGCCATTGACGTCGATTATTGGACAGAAGAATATCGGAAATTATTTTAAGTTTATCAAGCGACTCAAAGAAAAAAAATGCAACAAAATAAATGTGGAAGGATTAAGATTAGACTATCCTAAAATGGCATCCATCTACAACAAAAGTGCTTTATTATTTTATGTTTATTATCCAATTGTAACCAAACTAAAAAATATCGCCAAATGAGAATTCAAGACATTATCCCGCTTTCGATTAGAAAATCGTTGTTAAAAGTTCACCAATCGTGGTTATGGCCCAAAACTTTAGAAGCATACAAAGCCGAAATTGAGGCCAACCGCATTCCTTCGCAAGAATTAATTAAAAAGCTTGTGTATGCCTGGGGAAATCAAGGGTTTTCAGCCCAAATAGATTACATCCAAACCTGCATCGAAAAAACAATGAAATCAGAAGGAATGATTTTCGAATGTGGTAGCGGATTGTCAACAATTCTTTTAGGAGTAATCGCCAAAAAACAAAACCGCAAAATGGTTCCTTTCGAGCATATTGATTTTTGGGCACAACGCATTCAAAAAGAATTAGACAAAAACCAAATGAGCAACAATACCATTTACAACAGGCCACTAAAAGACTATGGTCCGTACGCATGGTATGACATTGATGGTTTTGAATGTGAGAAAATCGGATTGTGTATTTGTGATGCGCCTCCGGGAGATACCAAAGGCGGAAGACGTGGTTTTCTGTATCTTTTTAAAGATTATTTTCTACCCAATGCTGTGATTTTGGTGGATGATACCATTCGCGAAGATGAACAAAAGATGATTCAGGAGTGGGACAAAGAGCTACCGATGAGCATCGAATTTTCAGGCGTTTTTGATCCGCATGCGATTTTAAGAATTCATTAATTTATGAAAAAAATTACACTGATAGCTGGTGCAAGACCCAACTTCATCAAGATTGCTCCGATCATTCACGCACTTCAGCGACAACAAGAAACCTCTGATATTTCTTATAGACTGGTGCATACAGGGCAACATTTTGATGAAAAAATGAGCCATACTTTTTTTAAGCAACTCAACATTCCCGAACCCGATGTGAATTTGAATTGTGGTGGCGGTTCTCAAGCCGAACAAAGCGCTGCGATTATGATCGCGTTCGAAAAAGAATTGATGGCCAATCCAACCGATTTGGTATTGGTAGTTGGCGATGTTACCAGTACAATGGCTTGCAGTATTGTAGCCAAAAAACTGAATATTAAAGTAGCGCATGTTGAAGCCGGAATTCGTTCTTACGACATGAGTATGCCCGAGGAAATCAACCGATTGGTGACCGATTCGATTACAGATTATTTCTTTACTACAACGGTTTGGGCTTCTGAAAATTTGAAAAAAGCAGGTGTTCCAGCGGATAAAATCTTCTTCGTTGGCAATGTCATGATTGACACTTTATTGAGCAATCGCGCGCAATTTGTTCCGCCAAGTTTTTGGAATGAATTGAATCTTGCTTCCAAAAAATACTTTGTACTTACGCTACACCGACCAGCGAATGTAGATCAGATGGAAAATTTAATAGTGCTATTAGAAGAAATTACGAACAATGTCAAAGGTTTGCCCGTGCTGTTTCCAATTCATCCGCGTACGGCAAAAGTGCTTCAAGATTCAGGTTTCTCAAATCCCAATTTACACATCATCGAACCTTTAGGATATTTAGAATTTAATTATCTGGTTGAAAATGCCTTGTGTGTCATCACAGATTCTGGTGGTATTACAGAAGAAACTACCGTAATGGGCATTCCATGTATGACACTTCGCGACAATACCGAAAGACCTGAAACCATCGAAATGGGAACCAACGAATTGCTGGGAACCAATCCGAAAGCGATTCAACCCGCGTTAGAAATCTTATTTAACAACCAATGGAAAAAAGGCAGCATTCCAGAAAAATGGGATGGCAAAGCAGCCGAACGCATTGTAAATCTATTGTCAGCACTCTAATAGCAACGTTTATATTTTATGAGTAAAAAAATTCTATTGGTTTCAAACGCTTTTTATCCTGAAAATTCTCCAAGGTCTTTTCGTGCTACTGAATTGGCAAAAGAATTAGTCCGACAAGGGCACAGCGTAAAAGTGATTACACATCCAAGAATAGGAACCGAAGCGTTTTGTGCCGAACACGGAATAGCATACAAAAGTTTGGGCGCATTAACTTGGCCAGTTCCAACGGTAAAAGGCACTGGGCTTGTATTGCTTTTTTGGCGCATTGTGGTTCGTTTCAGTATTTTGTTATTTGAATATCCGATGATTCAATTGATCCCGTTGGTTAAAAAAGCGCTGAAAGAGGAGCAAGGTTATGATGCTTTAATATCGATTGCAGTTCCTTATCCTATTCATTGGGGCGTGGCAGCAGTTTGGTCGAATCGCATCGCTAAAGTGTGGATTGCAGATTGCGGAGATCCTTATATGGGACAAGAAAATGATACCTTCAAACCGCCTTTTTATTTCAGTTATTTTGAAAAAAAATTCTGTAGAAAAGCCACTTACATCACCGTACCAACGGTAGCTTCTATAAAAGGATATTACAGTGAATTTCATTCAAAAATTAAAGTGATATCTCAAGGATTTCGCTTCGAAGATGTTAAGTTATTTACTGGTGAAAGACAAACCGACAAAGTCATTTTCGGTTATGGCGGTATGTTTATTCCCGGAAGACGCGATCCGTCGGAGTTTCTAAATTTCCTGAATTCATTAGACAATACAGACAATTTCGAGTTTCACATTTATACAAACACACCACAGTTTGTGCAGCCCTACATCGATGCATCAAAAAACTGCATCCAATTGAAAAAAGTATTGGATAGAAACGCCTTAATGTTTGAAATGAGCAAAATGGATTTTCTAGTCAATTTTGAAAATGCTGGAACTGCTCAAACTCCAAGCAAACTCATTGATTATGCCATATTGAAAAAGCCAATATTGTCTGTAAAATTTGGCGATTTAAAGAGAGATCATGTCATTGAATTCCTTAAAGGAAACTATCAAAGTGCCATGAAAATTGAAGATCCAGATCAATATCGGATTGAGAATGTTGCCCAAAAATTTCTTACGCTGATTAATTAATTTGAATCGCAATTGTATAAAGTAAAAGTCCACCCATTGAAGAATAATTTTATTTTCTTTTTGGTTTCTCCGTTCCTGGGATTCATTCAAGCCTTTAAATGCTATAAGGAAGATTGGGCCAAGAACAGTGTTTGGTTGTTTGTTATTTTTTATGGATATACCATGTTCCGGCCGGAGATAATGGACTCTAGTAGGTATGTCACCAAATTGAGAGATCTATACTATGCTCCTTTAAGCTGGGATGTTTTTATAGCCAATTTTTACTCCGAAGAATCTAGTAATGTTGATATTTACCAACCATTATTGACGTATATACTGGCGCTTTTTACAGACAATGGGAACATCCTTTTTGCTGTTTTCGGGATTTTATACGGCTATTTCTATTCGCGAAATATTTGGTTGCTACTTGATTATTCTAAAAACCAGCCAATCAACAGGAATATGATTGCAATTATTGCTACATTTTCTTGCGTTATTGGATTTTGGAATTTAAACGGAGTCAGAATGTGGACCGCTGCACATATGTTTTTTTATGGTTCTTTTTTATTGTTGGTCTATGGAAATAGAAAAGGAATTGTCATTGCTGCATTGAGTATTTTGGTGCACTTTTCTTTTGTACTGCCTGTTGGTGTTTTGTTATTTTTTTATCTTATTAAAATTCCATGGCGGATTTTATACTTCTTTTTTATCGCCAGCTTTTCGATTACAACCCTTAATGTAGATAGTATTCGTTCGCGATTAGAAAGTGCCGCTCCAGATTTTTTATTGCCAAGAGTAAAAAGTTATACGAGCGATGAATATATCGAAGTAATTTCTGATTTAAATACATCGGGTAATTGGTATGTTACTTACTACAGCACCTTTCTCAATTGGTATCTCGTGATTCTCTTTTCATTTATTTATTTTTCTACAGCTAAGAGCAAAACCTATAACAAATCATTTTCTAATTTGTTCGGATTCTCATTACTATTGATATCTATTGGAAATATTACATCTTTATTACCATCTGGAGGCAGGTACTTGTTGTTGGCACAACTATTCGGAATGGCCTTAATCTACTTTTATTACGTGGTTTACAATGATAAGGAATTTAAGAAATGGGCTTTATTTGTGTCGCCAATACTGCTATTTTATATTGTAGTTTCACTACGAATTTCTTTTGATACGGTTAGTTTGATGACGGTATTAACCAATCCTATACTGGCCACGATTATCGATTTACCTATACCATTAATCGACTTAATCAAGTAAATTTTGATGAACAAAAGTCAAATCATACAAGCTTTAAAATCTTATCTCGCGGCATCCAAAACTAATGCGTATGGGAATTCTATACAGCAAAAAATTGTCATTATCGAATCTGATGATTGGGGAGCTATTCGAACGCCATCGTCAGAAGCGGTTCAGGCATTTCAAAGCAAAGGATTTGAAATAGGCAACAGTATTTACAAAGTTGATGCACTCGAATCGCAAGACGATTTAGAATTGCTTTTTGACGTTTTGTCGAAGCACAAAGGATCCGATGGATTACCTGCCAAATTAACCGCCAATGCAATAATGGCAAATCCAGATTTTGATAAAATTAGGTCTTCCAATTTTACTGAATTTCATTACGAAAAATTCACGGAGACATTTCAAAAATATCCAAATCATGCCAATAATTTGAATTTGTGGTTGGAGGGGAAGTCTAATGGACTTTTTCAGCCTCAGTTTCACGGTAGAGAGCACCTCAATTACAAAAGATGGCTCAAAGTTTTGCAGCAAAATAACAAGGCAGCGCACTATTGTTTTGATAGAAATGCCACGTACTCAGGAGTAGGCGATTATAGCTTTATGGAAGCGTATGATTGGGATTCGACCGAAGATATTCCCGAGCAGAAATTAGTAATTGCTGACGGGCTCAGTATTTTTGAAGAGACATTTGGCGAAGTTTCAAAATCTTTTATCGCCCCTTGTTATAATTGGGATCCATTGATAGAGGTTGTTTTAAAAAATCATGGCGTGGAATGGATTCAAGGTTTACGCTCTCAATTAATACCTACGGGCACTTTTGATCAGTACACGTCCTTGAGACATACTTTTGGAGAAACCAATTCTTTAGGGATTAAATACAATATCAGGAATTGTATGTTTGAACCCTCAATGAATCCTCATAGAGATTGGGTGAACAGTTGTTTGGCCCAAATTTCAAGTGCCTTTCATTGGAACAAACCAGCCGTTATTTGCGCCCATAGAATTAATTTTGTAGGTTTCATTGACGAAAAAAATAGAGATCGAGGACTCAAAGACCTTGATTTGCTTTTGAAATCTATTGTAAGAAAATGGCCGGAGGTTCAGTTTATCTCGACCGATGAATTGTCAAAATATACGAAGGAATAATCAAGTAAAATAGCCAATCGGATTTATGTTGTTCAACTCCATAGAATTTGCGATTTTTTTGCCGATAGTTTTCTTACTGTATTGGTTTGTATTTCCAAAAAGTATTAGTAAGCAAAACTTATTGATTCTTTTGGTGAGCTATGTTTTTTATGCTTGGTGGGATTGGCGGTTCCTTTTTCTGTTGGCCTTTTCAACTTTCTTAGATTATTTTTCAGGGTTGAAAATAGAGCAGGCCAAATCACATGCGCAGAGCAAGTTTTGGTTGATTTTGAGTATTGGTATCAACCTAGGTTTCTTAGGATTTTTTAAATACTACAATTTCTTCGTGACCGAGTTAACCAATGCGATTGCTAATGCAGGAATCACGATTAACCCATGGACGTTAAAGGTGATTCTTCCCGTTGGTATTTCATTCTATACTTTTCATGGACTTTCCTACATTATTGATATCTACAAGAAAAAGATTATTGCCGAAAAGAACTTTGTTGATTATGCCGTTTTTGTAAGTTACTTTCCATTACTTGTTGCAGGTCCAATCGAAAGAGCAACGCATCTTCTACCGCAATTTAAAAAAGCAAGAACATTCAGCTACGAGCAAGCGACTGACGGTTTACGACAAATTTTGTGGGGATTATTTAAAAAAGTGGTCATTGCCGATAATTGCGCTACTTATGCGAATCAAATTTTTAATGCCAGTGGCGAACAAAATGGAAGCAGCTTATTTTTGGGCGCACTATTCTTTACGTTTCAAATTTATGGAGATTTCTCGGGCTACTCAGATATTGCTTTAGGAGCGTCTAGATTGTTCGGAATTGAATTGCTGCGTAATTTTGCTTTCCCGTATTTTTCGAGAGATATCGCAGAATTCTGGAGAAGATGGCACATTTCATTATCGACTTGGTTTCGGGATTATTTGTATTTTCCGTTAGGCGGAAGCCAAGGTGGCATTTGGATGAAAGTGCGCAATACCTTTATTATTTTTCTCGTGAGCGGATTCTGGCATGGCGCGAATTGGACATTCATCGCCTGGGGATTTTTGAATGCGCTGTATTTTATTCCCTTACTGCTATTGGACAGAAATCGAAATTATTTACATGTCATCCCAACTCATCAGTTTTTTCCATCGGTTAAAGAATTTTTCCAGATATTATTGACTTTCTTGCTGACGGTCATTGCATGGATATTTTTTAGATCCGATTCGATCACCCAGGCATTTGCGATATTAAAAGAAATATTTTCAAAAAGTCTGCTGCAAAGACCCAATTTCTTAGGCAAACAAGATATGATTTACTTTACTATCCATTGCGGTATGATTGCCATTCTGATATTGGTAGAATGGATGCATCGCGACAAACAATTTGGGCTTCAATTCAATCAAGGAACGATGAATTCAACCATGAAAAGATGGTCGATTTATGGTATATTTACCGTGTTTATTTTGCTCTTTGGCGGTAAGCAAAACAACTTTATTTATTTTCAATTTTAGAAACGTCAGGAATAATGCAAAAGTTTCATACGAAGTTATTGTGCTTTTTGGCAGTAGTTGTTGTTCTTGATATGCTGTATTTATTACTACAACTATCATTTAGGAGAGGTTTTAAAGAAATCTACAAGGTATCCGGATTTGAAAAACAAAATTTTGATGTGATTATTTTTGGAAACAGCATGGAATTGGCGCGAATTCATTACGAAGATTTGTCGATAAACGGTCTGTCATCTGACAAATTAGCTGTTGTGTATGACAACCTATCACTTTCATTTTTTCTATCAGCCGCCTATGGCCTGGTGAACCAAAAACTGAATATGGAGATTGTCAGATCGTTATCTGTAATAGAGAAATCGTACCGTAATGCAGTTCCTTTTAACAATACAAAAGTAGAATTTTTCTACCGTCCCGATTTTTATCCGATTTGAGCAAACTGGCATTGCGAAATTTTCAGTAGTTGGCAGCCGGCTTATTGAAAATCACACTGTCGAAAAATCACAGAAATGAAAAAATGTTATTGGCTCAATGGAAAACGAAAAAAGTAGTTCTAGACATTAATTCTTGATGAATTGATAATATTGAAGTTCAGCTAAATATTTACTAAGAATAACTAATAAGCAAATTTGACAATGCAATTATTTGAAAACTTACATCTTTCTATAAACCAACATAAGAAACGCAATTGTTTTTTTATACATGGTGTTTTTTATACTTATTCAGAATTTGCAGCAACCATTTCTCGAATAAGAAGAGCACTTCAAATCAACACAGACACTAGTGAAAAGAACATCGGTCTAATCGCCAATGACGATTTAGAAACCTATGCAGCCATCATTGCGCTGTGGTTAGAAGGCAAGGCATATGTGCCGATGAGTCCAGAAACGCCCGTCGATAGAAATCAAAGCATCATCAGTCAGGCTGAAATTAAGACCATCATCGACTCGTCTGAACAGATTTTATTCCCAGAATTCGTTACCATTGCAAGCAAAAAACTTCCAGATGCAACCATAAATTTGATTCCTAATGTGGTATCGGATCAAGAATTGGTTTACATCCTATTCACTTCAGGCACGACAGGACAACCCAAAGGTGTTCCTATAACCAGAGAAAATCTTACCGGGTTTGTTGCTGCTTTTTGGGATATGGATATCAGCTTAAGTCAAGAAGACCGTTGCTTGCAAATGTTTGAACTCACTTTCGATTTATCGGTGATGTCGTATTTGATTCCACTTTTAAAAGGTGCTTGTATTTATACCATTCCAAAAGATGAAATCAAGTACAGTTATATTTTCGAATTGATGGATGACCAGCAATTGACCTTCGCATTGATGGTGCCATCGATGTTGCATTTCCTTCGTCCATATTTCAAAGAAATAGACTTGCCCGAAATGAAATACAGCTTGTTCTGCGGAGAAGCATTGCCAACTGACATCACGATTGAATGGAGCAAATGCCTTCCAAATGCCAAAATCATGAATGTTTACGGCCCAACAGAAGACACCATTTTTTGTACACATTATACTTTCAATAGAGAGTCTGAGAACAAATCGAGAAACGGAATTCTCTCGATTGGAAAAGCGATGAATTACAATTGCAATATCATCATCGACGAACACAACCAAATATTGCCCGCTGATAGCATGGGCGAATTGTGTCTCGGAGGTATTCAACTTACCCCAGGATATTGGAAGAATCCGGAGAAAAATCAGGAAGCGTTTTTTTATACCGATTACAATGGAAAGAAAGAACGATTTTATAAAACGGGTGATTTGTGCCAAGCTGATGCGGATGGCGATTTGTTGTATTTAGGCAGGTTGGATTATCAGATCAAGATTCAAGGTTTTAGAGTAGAATTGTCTGAAATTGAGTTTCATGTCAAAGCATTTTTGAAAACCATCAATGTTGTGGTTGTGCCGCTTGTAGATCCGATTGGGAATATTGAATTAGGACTTGTAATCGAATCGAGTGAATTCAATAGTGAAAAGCTACAAGACTATATGAAATCTCAAATGCCAATGTATATGGTTCCGAAACTCATCAAATTCATTCCCGTTTTTCCATTAAACACCAACGGGAAAACTGATAGAAAGGAATTGGGATTAATCTTTAAAAGTCTTTAAATTGGGAGATTACACGATTAGAAAAGCATTAGAAAAAGACATTCCCTTTTTAGCTGAAGTTGTCATTGCTGCAGAAAAAGGAAATTCGGGTACTTTGAGTTACGCTACCTTATTCAATTTTTCAGAAGAAAAGGTGAAAGATTTAATCATATCGATGTTTGAAGAAGAAATTGAAGGTTGCGAATTCAGTTTAGAAAATTATTTGATTGTAGAGCATGAAGGAAAACCAGTAGCCAGTTTTGGTGCTTGGATTGAAGGTCTTGACGGAACCGCTTCCAAAATATTAAAGTCGAATTTGATCAGCTTTACTTTCGGGAAAGACGCCATCGAGTTTCTAAAATCCAAACAAGATATCATCAAAGATATACTCACAGAACGAGAACCACTAACCTTACAGTTCGAATATCTGTTTGTTTCTAAATTGCACCGAGGCAAAAAACTTGGTGATATGCTGATTAAAGAACACGAAGCACAAGCCAAACTATTGTATCCGGAATTAAAAAAAGCCCAAGTGCAAATGTTTAAAAACAAC
>JBIKRP010000364.1:0-2859 GCA_044349145.1 Flavobacterium sp. | reverse complement strand
ATAGGAACCATAATCATAAAGAACGCCATTTTGGAAAGCGAGGAAACCGTTCCGCTTGAGGCTTTATAGAAGCCGTTACCAGTGCTATTGATTACATTTTGTGTTATTTCATTTTGTAGTTCTGTACTTAAACCCAGATTTTCAGCAAGAAACAGATGGATACTGTGCAAGACTTCGAGCAACTTGGGTTTGATGTCGCCCATTTCATGGAAATGTTCCAACAGGAACGCCATGAGTAAATAGCCAATGCCAGTAAAAAGCACTACCATCAATACTATTGGCAAGCCGATGGCAAGGTTGCGGTTGATTCCATGATTTTCCAGCCAATGGCAAATCGGATAAAGTATGAAGCTAATCAGGAATGCAAAAGCTAATGGTATGAATAGCGGTTTACCAAGGTATAGTATTAAAGCCAGTAAGACAATGCCTTCTAAAATAATGACAAAGGACTTTATTTTACTTGAAGGCGGTAGCTGATCCATAGGTCTGCAATTAATTTTTTCTGTGAAAATCGACTGTTTTTTTATCGTTCAAAAAGGAATTCTGATTTTTAAAGTCACCTTGTTTTTTTTTAATTAGAAGCACTTCCAACACAAAACAAAAAATACTTTCAGATGGTGACTAATCAAAACAAACTTGTTTTACGAATAGTACATTAAAAGTAGTAAATCTTTTGAACTTTTGTAAAGAAAAAACCGCAAAGTCTGGCGACGTTTGCGGCATTATTCTATTCTGTTCAAATTTGCTAGCTGTTACTTCACCATACCAAATTTTTCGCTTGTTACCTTATCTAATTTGGTGTCGTATTTTTCGATGATTAGATTTCCATCAATATCAAAGTAGCCGATTGCAATTTGGTCATTGACTTGATAAAAATAGCTATTCGTAGAGGTTTTTCGCAATAGCGCCGGTTTTGAATTTTTAAAGGTCATCGTATAGCCTTGCGCATCAAGTGCTACTTTATAGGCTTTCCCTTTCGATTCGTAATACGCACTTCTGTCAATATCCACAGTTCTTGTGCTTCCATCTGGATTTGTGATTTTCGTAGTCGTAGTTACAAGGACGGGAGACTCTTTTTTCTCGATATTTAAGGTGTTTGGACTTTCTTTTTTGAGTTCAATGTTTTGAACTTCTTTTATATTATCCTCTTTCACATATTTTTTTTCGCCGTCGGCAGTTTTGACGGTCGTTGTAGTGGTTTGCGTAGTTTCTTGTACCTGTTTGTTCTGTGCTTGAAGAGCGACTGTCATCAGTAATGCCGTGATTACCATTTTGATTGTTTTCATTTTACTTATTTATTTAGATTAATGCTTTACCAAAGGTATTGGCATCGGGTTTTAGAATAATTTAAAAAGGTTCTATAATTAACAGATAATTGCAGTATGATTCACTATAAAACAAATAGTTAGGTTGCCTAATCGGGTTTAATTATATAAGCTTTTCAACTAAAACTACAATAGTTACTAGGGTAGTGTAGGCTAATTTTACAGTATCAAAATAGATTAATTACAAAACAATATAGATTATGAAAAGAATCACTTTTTTAGCCATGGGAATACTTATTTTTTCATCGCAGTTGGCACAATCCCAAATAAAATTGGGCACCACTAATGAATGTTTAAAAGCAACAGGATTAAATAATATAGTCGAGTTGAGATATTACTATTATCCGAACCTACAAACGTATTATGATACTCAAAAAGGCTTGTATATTTCTTGTGAAAAGGGAAATTGGGTCACATCAGAATTTCTCGATTTGAACTCTCACGGCTATTGTGTAAAAAACGGAAATTATAAAAAAATCAAAGGATACGCAGGCGATGATCACCATATATGATGAGTTCTTTGATTCGTTCTACTTTGTGGTTGATAATATAATGTTCGATTGTGGTGCCTTGGACCTCGGAGAAGAGGTTGGCGAGATAGGTGTAATTGTGTTTGAGTTTATCGCTTAGGAAATCCGAGAAATTGATTTTGATGGATTCTTCGGTGTGGTGCACCATATCGATAATGATGTTTTTTATTTTTTCGATGAGAATGGCTCTTTTATCATCCATGAGTTCAAGGCCGGAATCCAATAATCCTTGCTTCAACATCTCTCGTTTGTCTGACGTAATGTTTTCCATGATTTCTACTTCACCTAAATCGACGACAATGAAGTGAAGCCCTAATTTTTTTAGCTCGTTCTTAACCGCTAATTTACAGCGATTGCTAACCATGTATTGATGTATAGTTTCAAAACAACAGTGTTTACTAATTTAAGCAAATGTTGCGCTTTAAACACGGAGTTTGTTGTACAATACCTAAAACTTATTGCACAATTCAGATGTTCTCCAATGAGATTCTTTTCTTGTCTTTGAGTTGTTTGAAGAAACTTGGCGTGAGTCCAGTAACCTTTTTGAACTGTCGTGATAAGTGAGCCACGCTGCTGTAGTTGAGCATATAAGAGATTTGCGTCAGGTTCAGTTCGTCGTAGAGAAGTAGTTCTTTGACGCGTTCGATTTTGTGTGCGATAATAAAATGTTCGATGGTGATACCTTTGACTTCAGAGAAGATTTTGGATAGGTAAGTATAATCTAGTCCCAATTTTTCGCTGATGTAATCGGAATAATTGACTTTAGGAAGTTCATCGGTATAATGCACCATTTCGATAATAATGCTTTTGATTTTTTCGATGAGGACTGCTTTTTTGTCGTCCATCAATTCTAAACCGGAACGATGTAGGCCGATTTTTAGTTTCTGGCGTTGGTCTGCTGTGAGGTCGTGCATCACTTCGACGGTTCCTAAATCTAAAATAACATAATGAAGCCCCAATTTATCTAGTTCTTCCTTGACTACCATTTTGCAGCGGATGCTAAC
>JBIKRP010000365.1:0-2859 GCA_044349145.1 Flavobacterium sp. | reverse complement strand
AAGTAACCCAATTCTTTGATTTGGAAATTGTTCGATAAATTTTTGTATGTCATTTTCCAGGTAGGTCGTTGTCGACGGAGCATAGTGACGAGATAGCATGCCCGGTGCATTTGGAGCTACTTCTTCTTTATTTTTTACTTTTATTTTTCCAACTACATTTTCTATCGACTCCAGTGAAATGGAACCCAAACGGTAAAGCAACGGTTCATCATTTTCAAATCCGATGATGGTCGACTCGATGCCGTTTCTGCAATCTCCGCCCTCTAAAACCATGGGTAAAACATTTTGAAAATAGTCAGCGACGTGAAAGGCATTTGTTGGGCTAATCGATCCAAATGGGTTGGCACTTGGCGCTGCTAGTGGAAAGTTAAGTAATTTTAGAAGTTCTAATGCAACAGGATGATCTGGTATCCTAACCGCCACAGAGTCCTTGCCAGCAGTAATCAAATCCGGAACGATGGCCTTCTTTTTCATTACCATTGTAAGTGATCCCGGCCAAAATTTGTTTGCTAGCGTACGCGCTTTTTCTGGAATTTCCAGCACCAAATCTTCTAACTGGTCAAGGGAATGAATATGTACAATCAATGGGTTAAAGAAAGGACGTTTCTTCATCTCGAAAATGGCCTTAATGGCTTTTTCACTGTAGATGTTTCCAGCCAATCCGTAGACTGTTTCTGTCGGAATCGCAACCAATTCTTCTTGGTTTAGGATGTCGACAGCTTTCGATATGTCTTTTGAAATTAATGTCATAATTTAGGGATTGCAAAAATCGCAATACATCGGATCTTCGGTTGTTTTTTGATGTGGGTATTTTTCTTCCGAGGCAAAGTTACACTTTTTGCAAGTTGAACGAAAGCTTAAAGTAGAGCGGGTAGGTGAGTTGCACCATTCACAGGGCAAGCCTTCTATTGCTTCAGTGACTGTAAAACCAGGAGCATTGCAATTTGGGCATTGAGATAAAGCAGCTTTTGCCAATTTGATGGTCGCTTTTTCAATGATTTTCATTCTTGTTGGATTGTATAGAGCCCGCATATCCGTCTCGACATAGACTTTTCCATATTCGCGAAACAAACTATGAAATCCTTCCAATAGTATATTCTCATTTTGTATACCTTTTATTGATTTTTCAAAGTTGCATTCCGATGATTTTAAAATTAGTCCATGAGTTGGGAAATTTGCTTTGGTAGCAAAAGCGAATAGGTCAGTAGTATTATCAATGTAACTTCCGTTAAAGTTGGTCTCAGTACTAACTTCACGAGCGACGATTTCTAAAATATTCTTCGAATCCATCAGCATGACCACTTCATCGTCGGCGTGCGCAAAAAAAATGCTAGGATGTGCACCAAATGAGCCTTCGCTGGCAATCGCTAAATCGCAATTATTCTCTTTCATAGCATGGAGACATTTTTTGCGAAGGGTATTTAGTACATCTTCATTCCTTTTTATTTCACCCGAAAAAGTACCCCACTGATCCGAATCGAAATTGGAAGGAACAAAGCAATCAACACTTAAAGCGTTTTCAAGAATAGGCTTAATAACCTGTTCCTTTTGATGTTTTGTTGCAATAACGAGCTTTCTATTTTGAAATATTTCCACCGTTATTCTGGTAAAGTGAGTTGTTAATCCTTATTCACTTAGTACAGCATCTTTTATTAATTCGAGAGAGATTGTACTTTTTATGGCAAAATGGTATCCTTCCAAGTTTGCTTTTTTGGTTATTTCAGCAATTTCTTCTCTAGTCGCAGTCAACTCCTCGATTCTTTTCTTGGAGCCGTTAACATCACCGTTAAAACGAATGTGGTTACTAAAAGCAAATAGACTATGAAAATCAATTTTATTATTGATTAATGACATGAGGATTTTTTGCGCTTCTTCAGCTGAAAACTCGCCGTCTATGAGTTTGAAATTTAATTCTTTGTTTTCCATAATATTAAAGATTTATAGTACTATTAATTGTGATATTGCTTGTTTGCTTTTGAATGTACTCTCGTGAATCTGCCAATTCTTTTTGGAGCTTTTTTATTTTTCGCTCTCGCATTTTAATATCTTCCTCGTTGTGGCTACTCTTTATTTTGTTTTCGTGATATTTGATCTTTACTTCCGTCAATTGAGTAAGGATTGCAATCGCTTCGGTAGCGCTAAATTGTCCGTCTATGAGATGTATTTCCATATCGTTATTATTGTCCTTGACCTAATGAAAAACCAGGTTTCCCATCAAATTCGTAGAGATTTTCCGTTTTAATAGAATCGATGCCATTCTCAACCGCACTTGAAAGAAGTTGAATAATATCGCCTTTTGTAAGCGTATTACCATTGGCTGGTTTGAATCTACATCTCCAATGATCAATACAAAATGTTTCGCTAAATCCATCAGGCCACACTTTGATACCACGATTGGTAATCATAGAAAGTTTTGCCGCTGAATTATTCAATTTTTGAACTTGATCAGCCAATTCATTTGGACTAGTACCATTCCAATGCACAAATACATCGACACCAACCAAATCTTTTTTAGCAGCCGGTTTTTTCACATATTTCGGTAGATTTAGCGCGGCTTCTTTAGCGTAAGAAACTTCTTTTAGCATGTTTGGTTTTTGACCCAAATTAGCAATAACCGCTTGAGCAAATTCTTTCGTTCCCACTTTTTGCTTACTGATGCCTTCTTTGAATATGTCGTAGGTATGAATCCCATCTTCAATAGTCTTTAACCATGCATTTTGTACTTTTTCTGCCACTTCGGTTTGACCAATATGATTTAGCATCATCACTGCACCTTCTAATAGTCCAGATGGATTCGCTAAGTTTTGACCTGCGCGTCGTGGTGCAGAACCGTGGATAGCTTCAAACATGGCGCACTCT
>JBIKRP010000041.1:0-9977 GCA_044349145.1 Flavobacterium sp. | reverse complement strand
CTTTCGGTTTTTGCAAAACCGGAGTCTTTTTCATTTAAAAAAGAATTTTCAAGTGAATGTTGAGGATTACTTCGTGATCCTGAGTTGGGGAGTCGTTACAACAAATCCTTTCCATTTTTTCAAAATGGAAGATTTTTTTGTAGAAAAAGAATTTTCAAGTGAACTTGAATTCTTTTTCTACAAAAAAATCCTTTTTGCTGTCGCAAAAAGGATTTGTTGTCGGGGTGGCAGGATTCGAACCTGCGGCCTCCTGCTCCCAAAGCAGGCGCGATAACCGGGCTACGCTACACCCCGAAGCGAGCGCAAAGATAAGTTTTAATTTTACTTTGCAAAATGATTTGGCGGAAATAAATTTAATTTATTTTCGCATTGATTTTTAGGATTTAATTCGACCCGTTTTTTTGGAATTAAGTTTACATTTGCCACACAAAATTTACATTCAACACTATTATTATGTCAGACGCAATTGAAAAAACAAAATGCTTAATTATTGGTTCAGGTCCAGCGGGATATACTGCTGCCATCTATGCCGCTCGAGCGAATATGAATCCAGTTTTATATCAAGGCACACAACCTGGTGGGCAACTCACCACTACCAATGAAGTAGAGAATTTTCCTGGGTACGTTGATGGAGTTACTGGTCCTGAGATGATGGTGCAATTACAAGAGCAGGCGAAACGATTCGGTACCGATGTCCGCGATGGTTGGGCAACGAAGGTTGATTTTTCGGGTTCAATTCACAAAGTATGGATCAACGATACTAAAGAATTGCACTGCGAAACCGTTATTATTTCGACAGGTGCTTCTGCGAAGTATTTGGGGCTTCCTTCTGAACAAAAGTATTTAGAATTGGGCGGTGGCGTTTCTGCCTGCGCAGTTTGTGATGGTTTCTTTTACAGAAATCAAGAAGTGGTCATTGTTGGAGCAGGTGATTCGGCTTGCGAAGAAGCACACTACTTGTCCAAACTTTGCAAGAAAGTGACTATGTTGGTGCGAAGCGAAAAGTTTAGAGCGTCGAAAATCATGGAAGAGCGTGTTAGAAAGACAGAGAATATAACGATTTTAATGAATCACGATACTGTTGAGGTTCTTGGCGACGGGCAAGTGGTAACAGGTGTTAAGGCTAGAAACAAAACAACGAATGAGGAATTTGAAATTCCATCGACAGGTTTCTTTGTGGCTATTGGTCATACGCCAAACACTGCGATTTTTAAGGACTATTTGACTTTAGATGAAACTGGTTATATCGTAAACGTGGCGGGCACATCCAAAACAAATGTACCGGGTGTTTTTGTAGGCGGTGATGCTGCAGACCATGTGTATCGCCAAGCAGTAACCGCGGCAGGAACTGGCTGTATGGCAGCGTTGGATGCAGAACGTTATTTGGCGGCGCAAGAATAGCAATTTGTTTTAAAAATATAATTACATAAAAAAACCTCGAACTAATTCGAGGTTTTTTTATGGGTTGTTCGGACTTAAGTTCAGATTATTTTGTCGGTTTTTTACTCAAAACCGCACTGTCCAATAAATTTTTCACTTCAATTTTTTGTGCACCATATAGCCTTGTTTCTGATTTCCCTTTCGCATCTATAACTAATCGCGCTGCCACATTGATACTGCATTCCGCGAATCCTTCTGTTAGTAAATCAGTATTTTTGGATGTCAATTTTTGTCCTGTAAAATCGGCATCGTTATCCAAACGCAATTTAAAATTAATCACATCTCCTTCAATGACCGCTTTCGTTTTCTGATACATGTCGAACTTCATTTGCGTAGATGAAATCAAGGCTTTTAATTGCGCATTTTTACTCATCTCGACGGTCGCGTCTTCCGACTTCAAATTGAGTTCTGCTTTCGATTTGTCATCCATCATTAATGTGAAATTTTTGACGTTGGCATTTGCATATAACTTCGCATTATCATGTATCTTGAAAGTGAAATTTGCCGCAGTAAGTTCCGCCAAGGAAGTAATATTAGTGTCGTCTTTTGCGATCACTAAATTGAAATCGTCTGTAAAAGTCACGCGAACGCTCAATTTTTTTGTCCCTGTGATTTGTCTGGATGTAAATAAATGCAATGTATTTGCCTTCGAAGTAAATTCGACGAACTCTTGCACATTGTCATCTGCTTCAATTTCAATGCTGCTTTTATCGCCTTTTATCAAGAAAATCTCTAAGTTGTCATCGACTTCAAGTGTTTCAAATTCGCTTACTTCTTTCTGAACAACAGTTACAATTTTAGACCCTTTTACCTTTTCTTTTTGCTGTGAAAAGGCGAAAGTACTAAACAATACTATTGCAATGACGGCGATAAATTTATTCATTAACTAAAATTTTCTCCAAATATAAAAAAACAAAAGCGACAATCGGGAAGTTTTTTGATTAACCTATTCTTCGACCTTTTTCAAGTTGTCTTCCGGGATGCGATCAATCAGATAATTGTAGGGGTCGATTCCAGCTTCGTAGGGTAATTCCTTGGTCTTAAATCTGAAAGTATTCTCTTTTTTGGTCAATTTAATTCGTTGGTATGCCAAAACTTTTCCCAAATTCTGATCGTTTGTTGGTTCCGCAAAAACGCCCACATCGATATAATCTGCTAAAGGCATTTTGGTTTCTTTGCCCATGGCATCAGAACGTACTTTTTCAGAAGTTGTAGTCAAAGTAATTTCATACTCGTTTCCAACTTTTTTATAGGTTGCTTTCATCATTCGATTGGAGAACAATGTGATGTTTTCGAAAAGATCGGTAATGACATATTGCAAACTGTCTGGCGTCACTTTTCTAAATTCTTGCACGGCAGCGATTGAAGTTGGGTATGGTGGGTTTTTGTATCCATACGTTGTGACTAAATTACGCATCGCTTGATTTACTTTTGCTTCGCTAATCAGTTCTTTCAAATAATACATCACGACACTTGCCTTGTTGTAATGAATATACTGCTGGTTTTCGGTTTTCATTAGTGGGTTTTCGCCTTCTAATTCTCGACTTCGACCGCTCAAGTATACATCCATTTCATATTTCAAAAACTTCTTCATTTTGTCTTTTCCATATTCTTTTTCCATGACCATCAAGGCAGAATATTGTGCAAAACCTTCACTCATCATTTCGCTTCCTTGCATGTTGGCGCCACAGACTTGATGCGCCCAATACTGATGTCCCATTTCATGTGCCACTACATAAAACACTTGATCGATATCGTCTTTGGTCACGTCACGCAAGTCGATAATAAAACCAATTCCTTCGCTAAATGGCATCGTGCCCGGAAAGGCTTGCGCAAAACTAGCATACCTTGGAAATTCGATAATGCGACATTGCTTGTGGTAGTAAGGACCATAATTTTTGATATAATAATCCAGGGATTTCTGCAAGCTTTTCAGCATGGTTGGAACATTGTAGGCGTGTTGTTTGTCGTAGTACACTTCAAGATCAATTCCATTCCATTTTTGTCGCGCTACTTCATATCTTGCTGAAATGAAAGAATAGAAATTCAATGATTTTTGATCTAATTGGTAATTGAAGTAATTCCTTCCGTTTGCTTTCCATGATTTTAGTAAAGATCCCGGAGCGATGGCTATTTGGTCAGATGACGTACTGATGGTTGTATTTACTTCTACCCAGTCAGAATCATTGCTTAAATAGGTGTTTGCCCTTGATTTTAAATCTTCATCATTCAATTTTGGCATTCGAATTCGCGCTGGCAATTTCAATTTAGCGCGTTTGTTTTTGTCCGAAATTTCGTAGTTGCTTTGATACCCAAAAGTTGGTAGCAAATCGACATTATTGAAGAAAGTTCCGTTTTGGGTTAATGAAGTAAAACTAACCTCATTTTCAAATCCTTTAGTAATGCTCCACAAATCAATATTGATTTTTATAGAGTCATTAGGAGCCAGGCTTTTATTTAGTTTGTAAATTCGATAAAAAAGGCGTTTGTCTTTTTGTTTGAGTTGACTGCCTTGAATTCGAATTTGTATGCTATCAACAGACAACGGCATCGTAAAATGCAACTCACTAATTGGTGTATTTGATTTGTTTTTGGCCCACGCTTCAATTTTTGCCGTCATACTTCGATCTTCGGGCATGATATCGATGGCATAATTGAATTTGTACCAACGAGGTTGATTTAGATTTTCGTATTTCTTATACTTTTTCTCATATTCGACTTGCTTATTTTCTTGCTCTTTAGCCGAGTCGTAGGTATTCAAAATCTCGGTGTTGTAATAAACAAAACCACCGCAGATGAAAAATGCTAGTAAAGAAATTGCAATTGGGAATTTATTGGACGCAAAGGATTGTTTGGCGAGATTCCAACGGTATTTAAAAATGGGTTCCTTCCCTCGGATATAAAAAGCCAAACAAACAAAAGAGAGCACGCAACAAAATAGAAGCCAGTAGGTTGTAAACCCAACCATTCCTGGTATAAATGGACCAAAGCCGTTCATATCTGAAAACGTCACACTTGGTCGCGACCCAAAAGAAATCATATTCGAATTGATTTCTAAAAGTCCCCAAATGAAACTATTGATGATGATAAATGCGACAAAGGCAAAATACGCGATGTATCGGTTGTTGATTAAATAATGAAATAGTAGCGACAACATTACTAAAAAAGACAAGCCAGTAATTCGGATCAATAGTAGCGATTTGAGGTAAACATCCAATTCATAGTGATGATAGCCCATGATGGTTTGGGTGATTATTCCGAAGATTATAGCCACGACAAAAACCGTCGCAATCGCCACAATGATTGCTATTAACTTTGAGAAGAATAAGGAATTTGATCTTATTGGCGTCGCATCTTGGATTTCATTGAATTTAGCATCACGTTCTTTCCATACCAAAACACCGGTATAAAAAGTAATGAACCCGATCATAAAGATATTGAACGCGTTTTCAATCGTATCCACGACACTATACGTAACAGGATATTGTGATACGCCGTATTGACTGGTAAAACTTGATAATCCCACAATCAAGTTAATCATACCAATTGCTGTCAAGATAATAAAACTCGGGTTTTTTACCACGGCTTTAATTTCGAATTGCGTGATTTTTAGGAATGTATTGAAAGAAAAAACCGCTGCTTTTTGAGGCGCATATTTTGTTTCATTAATGATTAACGGAATTTCTACCAGTTTCGGTTTTTTGGTTTTTGCGACTTTTTCATTTTTGGTATTGAATGAAAACTTAAGGTAAATCACCGTTAGAATTATTCCTGCGATTCCTAACCAAATCAAGCGATTAATGAGAAGATCTCCGTGTAAGGTCACGGCTTGATAGTTTTTCTCATCTACCGTTAAGTACTTGGTCATCGTTTCAAATGGTCGATCGCCAAAAGGATCGAGTATATTGGCAATCCATTCTTTTTGAATGTCTTCTGTAAAACCTGATGATACGACATACAATACCAGAATTAACATCGATCCAATAAAGGAGACAATCGAACTTCTGAAAATTATGGCAAGTCCAAAAAGCAAAACCCCTGAAATAATCACATTGGGTATTGCAAAAATCAAAATGCCTTGCAAATGTCCGGCCCATATGATTTCTCCGAAACGTTCTGCAGGCGTCCAATCGAATATTGGTGCGAGGATTGCCCCAAGAATTGCTCCTATTGAAACTCCCAAAAGCGGGATAATTGAGATAATCGTTGCTCCAATAAATTTGCCAAAGAAGTAATGACTTTTTTTGATTGGAGAAGAAAAAACAAATTGATGCATGCCAAATTGAAAATCACGATTTGCGGTTGCATTCATAAATGCCGTTGTCATCAGTAAACTAATAACCGACATGGTGGCATAGAATGTTTCAATAACGTAGGGCGCATTTTTATGGATGTTGCCAATACTGCCGCCAATTTGAACATTCTCCGAAGCCACTGCTCCAAAGACAAAAAGCGTATTGATAAACATAAAGATCCAAATCATTGGTGTTTTCAACCAATAGTTGAGTTCGTGTCTGATAAATTTCCACATAGTTGATTCGGATTTGGGTTAAACGAGTTCGTTTAGTTTCGCAAAAAATACATCTTCGAGATTTTCTTCTGCTTTTACAAATCCATTTTCTAGATTTGTATCAGAAAAAACGTGAATCAATGGTTGTCCTCCAACCAATTTATTTGAAATGACTTTGTAGTTTTTTTGATAGTCGGGTAATTCTAATTTAGAAACTTTCTTCTCCCAAACTTTCCCTTTTATTTGTTCTAGTGCTTCATCGGTATTGCCACTAAACAGCACTTTTCCATGATCCATAACCGCCATTTGCGTGCACAATTCTCTGACATCTTGCACGATGTGTGTTGATAAAATAACGATGGTGTTTTCGCCTATTTCGCTTAAAATATTATAAAAACGATTTCGTTCTCCAGGATCCAAACCTGCTGTTGGTTCATCGACAATCACCAATAATGGATTCCCGATCAGCGATTGTGCAATTCCGAAACGTTGTTTCATTCCACCGCTATAACTAGCGACTGCTTTTTTTCGGTGTTCCCACAGATTTACTTTGAGAAGCAACTGTTCAACAATTTGTTTTCTGTCTGCTGCGCTTTCAAAACCTTTTAATAGTGCTAAGTAATCGAGTAAGTCAATTGCAGATGTTCTCGGATACACGCCAAATTCCTGTGGTAGATAACCCAATACTTTGCGCACGGCTTCTTTGTCATTTAAGACATCGATTTCACCTAAAGTAACGGAACCGCTATCGACATCCTGAAGTGTTGCTAATGTTCGCATGAGCGAAGATTTACCCGCTCCGTTTGGACCTAGTAATCCAAACATTCCCGTGCTAATCGTTAGGGAAACATTATTGAGGGCATGCACGCCATTGGTATATTTTTTCTCTAAGTTTTTGATAATTAATTCCATGGTTGGGTCGGTTTTAGGATTAGAATTTTGACATTAGTCCGTTTTTGCATTAACTGTTACAAATAAGACTTAGAAATGGGTCATTTTTTGTTTCATTAATATAAACAAGAAATTGAACTGCAACTATTACTGCATCCATTTGGGAAACAATTTTGCTTTATAGTCATCCATTATAAATAGAAATTTATGATTTTTTCGGAGTAGTAAAATCAAGCTATTGATTAAGATTGGCGAAAGTAGATTTTGGTACTTTTCAAAATAATAATCTGTTACCTCATTTCTATTGTTGCTGATGATGAATGGAATCGTTGTTGCCGAAAACACATTGGGCGTTCGATGGTGATCACGTGAAATGTATTCAGTATAGTGCGTAAAATCGACGGGATTGCCTTTTCGCAATTCTGAGAATAACTCAATCGCAGAAAGCGGTAATCCTGCCTCGTTGGTAAATACGATTCCTTTATGAATATCGATCGCAATCCATTTTTGTTTGCCGCTGCTATAAATCTCATTAAAGGAATGTCCAAACTCGGTTTTATAAAATCGGTCGATGCAACCCCATTCCTTTACTTTGATTCCGTTGATAAGACAGAAAATATTAAAAATCTGAGAAAAGTCGGAACAGACGCCGCCTTTGTTTGCCAACATTATTTCTAATGTTTTTTCCGACGACAATCCGAGTCCGGTTCCTCCTTTCATATTTAATCGAAGGAATTTTCCGATTTGAAGTGCTTTGTCGTATTCGTCGAGTGATGGGTCGATTTCCATCTTTTCGTTGGTTTCGAAATACAATTTTGGGATGGAATCGAGCGTGTTGAAATCATTGAAGCATCCCAAATCTCCGATGTCATTTTCCTTCACATTCTCGGAAACCAAAGCATATCTCACGAAGTAGGCGATGGGATGTCGATTGAAAAATTTGGCGATCTTGTTCAAATTTGAATAGATAAGTTGTAATTTCTTACGATTGCTGTTGATTGTGCTGGTGGGCTAATTTATGAAATATTTTTTGACTGTTTTATTTCGCAGTACATCAAAAAAAAATCATCCAATAGATGGATGATTTTTAAGGTTAAGTTGACTTAGATTATTGACTGTTGACGTTTCCCCCTGAACTCGACTTTTTGTTCAAATTTTTCGGAACGTGATGATAGTTGATTGAACCGCCACTGGACGCGTTTGCATTTAGACTTACCAGCGGATAAACATGGTTATTGCTGCCGCTTGAGGCACTTGCAATGACGTTGTTTGCCATTAATTTTTCTGCATTCAAAGTACTACCGCTAGAAGACGCCGTTTCTAAATTGATCGACTTCCCTTTGATGGTCATGTCGCCTCCGCTTGAGGCCTCACAGATCGTCTTTTCAGCGTCGACGTTGATAATCAATGTTGCTCCGCTGCTGGCTTCGAGGTTAAGTTCCTGACTGTTTATCGTATTTCGAGATTCGAAATGGGCTCCACTGCTGATTTTGATCGCGTCGACCTTTGGCATTTTTGCAACGACCTTTTTCATTCTCACATTTCGATAGCTATTGTACTCAGAACTAATCACAAGAACACCATCGAATACTTTTGTAGTAATATGTTTTTGTAAATTATCGTCAGCAATTACCGTTACTTCCGTTTCTTGCGATTGTTCTAAAACGATGTCGAGTCCTTTTTCGGCTTTAATTGAAGTAAAATTCCCTTCAATAATTCGCTTTTCTGTAATGACATTACCACTTCCGGTAATTCCATTGAACTGGCAAGAGATTACAAGTGATGCCACTAGTGCAAGGCCCAATAATCTTCTGTATACAAGTTTAGCATTCCACATGACTATTTGGTTTTTATCGTAATGCCGTCTTCATTTATTTTGACACTTTTGATTTCTTTGCTTTCACTTTGATTGCTGCTTTTCTTAATCAAAATTCCGTTTTCATTCAGTGTAACGCTAGTTCCTGTAGAATCTTCAGGCATTTCAGGACCTTTAATGTCGATGGTACCTTCAAAGTTTTCCGCTCCTTCCACGTCGTTCCATTCGTTTTCTTCTGGCGGGCAGTTCATACATTTTACTTTAGTGCTGTCGACTTTATAAACATATTGGTCAGAACTAAAATGTAAATTGAAATATGAATCATCAGAATCATCGTAATCTTGAATGCTGCTGTCTGGTTTTAGTAACATTCCCACTGGCAGGTACAAGTACACTTCTACTTCTTGATCGCGGTATTTATTTTTGAAATCCGTCAATAAGTAGTTGTCTAGGATTAAGTGATTTCCTTCCAATTTATAGCCGTATTTGATTTTTTCTGCTGTTTTCTTTGCTGCAGATAACGATCTGCCTTTTGCTTTTCGTTCAATTTGAATATAAGGGACTTTTTCATCTGTTCTTACTACGTACATTCGGACGTCGTTAGAGTAAATTACTTTCGCATTATTGGCGTCTTCCGTCACGATGAAATTATCATTGTCGTTGATATCATTGGCATAAAACTCATTGAATTGAAACTTCACATACAAAGTATCTGTTGCTTTAAGAGGTAACGTTTCTTTTTGTAGAAATCTACCATCCACGGCGAATTCTGTCGCTTGACGAACGCCCACTGATATTAAGATTCCGATCGAAATTAACCATAAGGCAAGTAGCGTGTATTTAGCAATATATCCGATCGACTTCATATTCGGTGACAACAATTTGAAGCCCAAAAGCATTAAGAAAAAGAATGGAATTCCGATGGCTCCAAACATCAACAATCCAAAAACCCAAAGCGGATATTCTGAAATATTCCCCGCTTCGAAGAAACTTTGCCATGGGAAATCAATAAAAGCCGTAGAACCGAGTGTAAACACACCGATAAATAGAATCACTAAGATTGCTAAACTTGAAATAATCAAGATTACACCCAAAACTTTTGCGAATACTTTAAGAATTGATATTAACACTTCGCCTAATCCGCCTGTAAATCTTTCCACACCTGTTTTGACTTGGTTGCCCATTTTGTCATAGTTGGCGTTTTTGAATTTTTCTGAAACGGTGTCAAATTCTTCCTTTACTTTTTTCTCGATGTTAGAAATGGTGATAGGTTCCCCTTTCATCTCTAATTTTTCCGATGTAGTAATGGCTTCAGGCATG
>JBIKRP010000363.1:0-2871 GCA_044349145.1 Flavobacterium sp. | reverse complement strand
ACCAGCAACAATGTTGTCCATGAGCACTAATGATGGGGTTGCGAATCCTTTAGGTATCTCTCAAGGTTGGATTTTTAAATATTTATCTTCTTCACTATATTCACAATGGTTTGGCGTTTATTCGGCTTCAACATTAAATCCTGGAGAAGGATTCACGATGAAAGGAACGGCGGGAACAGACGCAACTTATACGGATGCTGGAGTAACTAACAACCCTGGAAGCAAACAGCGATATGATTTTAGAGGACGGCCAAATGATGGAGATATTACCATAAATCTTGCAACTGGTATGAGAACATTAACGGGAAATCCGTATCCTTCGGCGATTGATTTAAAGGCCTTCTTATTAGGCGCAACGAACTCTACTCGAACAGCATATTTTTGGGAACAAGACAAGACCGTAAATTCGCATTTTATCGCTGCCTATAGAGGCGGTTATGGCACTTATTCTCCGCTAGGCGGCTCTATTGTTGCACCTTACGGGAATATGGGTGTGTATGTTCCAGCTGTATTTTATGCCTACGATGGTGCAGGAACACAACTTGGTGTAGTAGGAGCAGGAGGTGATTATCAAAGACGCTTTTGTCCTATTGGACAAGGGTTTATGTTGGAAGGAGCGGCAACAGGCCCCGTAACGATGCAAAATAGTTATCGAGTATACCAAAAAGAAGGAGCAGCCAATTTTTCTGAGTTTGAAAGAAATGATGATGCTGGAGGAAGAGCGATTGTTCAAGGTGATTTTTTGCCCGCTATTCCGTCGGTTTCAGGATTTGATTACACCACTGTGAGCACAAAACCAGCGCCTCAGATAAGAATAAATACGTTGATGAACAATTTGGCGGTGAGACAGTCTGCTTTGGTGTTTCAAGAAGGTGCGACAGATGGTGTCGATTTTGCAATGGACGCTAAGTCACCTGATTTAACCGCTGATATGGATGTGTATTTTGTGATTGATAACCAGGAGTATATTATCGATGTTGTTGAATTTGATATCAATAAAAGGATTCCAATTGGATTCAAAAATCCAGTGCCTGCTACATTTCGAATGAGAGTAGGTGAGATTTTGAATTTCGCAGGTGCCGAGCATGTTTATGTTCATGATAAGATTTCCGATTTATATTTTGAGATTACCAATAGCGACTATGAAATTTCTTTGCCTGCAGGTGTCAACAATACGCAATATGAGTTAACATTTGTCAATTCGTTTTTAAACAATACAAATTTTTCAACCGACGATTTAGCAGTGTTTCAAAACAATACGATAAAATCTTTTACAGTTATGAATCCAAGTATGAAGTCGATTAAATCGATTCAATTATTCGACATGGCTGGTAAATTAATTTCAAATGTCGAAAACGTTGGTGCTAAGGACAAGTATCAATATCCAACATCGAGCTATAGCGATGCGATTTACATCGTAAAATTAACAACTTCGGACAATCGTGTCTACAACAAAAAAATTACCGTTTATAACGGACAATAATGAGAGAAAACATCAATTCAAGCAGTCTTTTTAGGCTGCTTTTTTTGTGAATATTTTCAACTTATTTTTAGTGTTTTGAATACTTTCAATCAAACGATACCTATTTCTTTTTCAAATGTTACCTTGGTAATCAAAAGGGAGGATCTGATACATCCTATCGTTTCAGGAAATAAATTCCGAAAGTTAAAGTACAACTTACTTCAAGCAAAAGCAGAAAAGCAACATACTATGTTGACATTTGGAGGAGCCTACTCCAATCACATTGCAGCTGTTGCTTTTGCTGGAAAAGAGCATGGATTTAAGACTATAGGAATCATTCGAGGAAATGAATTGGAGAAAGAATTTGCTGAAAATCCAACCTTGCAATTTGCTCATGATTGTGGAATGCAATTCGATTTTGTTTCTCGAGAGGATTATCGGAAAAAGTCAGAAGTTGATTTTACAGAAAAATTAACTGCAAAATGGGGCGATTTTTACTCAATTCCTGAAGGAGGAACCAATGCAATTGCCGTTTTAGGTTGTCAAGAAATATTAACAGATGAGGATAGCAAATTTGATTTTATTTGTTGTTGTGTGGGAACTGGCGGTACAATTTCGGGTTTAATTAATAGTGCGCAACCGCATCAAAAAATTCTTGGATTTCCCGCGCTTAAAGGCGATTTTTTAACAGAAGAAATTCGTAAATTTGCCACGAATGATAGATGGGAATTAATTGGAGATTATAATTTTGGCGGATATGCTAAGATTTCGAATGAATTAGTAGATTTTATCAACCGTTTTTTATTGGAAACTGGCATTCCGTTAGATCCAATTTATACTGGAAAAATGGTTTTTGGCGTTATAGATATGATTCGTAAGAATTATTTTCCAGAAAAGTCAAGAATATTAATGATTCACACGGGAGGACTTCAAGGAATTGATGGCATGAATATGAAATTGCAAAAACAAAATTCACCTACATTACTAAAATATGTTTAAAAAGATTTTCTTTTTACTTTTTGTTATCATACTTGTTGGATGTTCGACTTCACAGCCAGTGGTTAGAACGTCGAAACCAGTTTATAAGAAGCCTACGTCAAAAGTTACAACTACCCCTAGTAAAAAACCCGTTGGGAAGCGCACTGCCGTTACTTCTTCTAATAAAAAACCAGTAACGCAACCTGTGGTTGTTGCAAAAAAGGCCAGTACTGCTGCAACGTCGGTAGAAAAGAAAGCTATTGAAGAAAACTACGAATCGGCTAAAGAGACAGGCAAATCGACAAAAAATCAAACGGTCTATTCAAAAACTGAAATACTAGAGGCAACGACTCGTGTTAAAGTAACCACGGCAATGGTATTAGATTATATCTCAACCTATAAAGAAGTTGCCAAAAACAATATGCGACAAT
>JBIKRP010000362.1:0-2878 GCA_044349145.1 Flavobacterium sp. | reverse complement strand
CTTTATAAATACAATAAAGGCAGTTAATGATTATGAAGCGTTGTTAAGAGGATCAATCGCAACAGCAAGTAACGATCACCGTTTGGGTGCTAATGAAGCGCCGCCAGCAATTATTTCGGTATTTATCGGTGAACAATTAACAAAAGTGTTGGCAGAATTGGAAGGAGTTACTACAGGTAAATTGTCACCAGAAGAAAAAACCGACTTAAAATTGAACGTGGTTGGGAAAATTCCAGATGTATTGCTTGATAATACAGACAGAAACAGAACGTCTCCATTCGCTTTTACTGGAAATAAATTTGAGTTCAGAGCTGTGGGTTCATCTGCCAACTGTTCAAATGCCATGACGACTTTAAATACGATTGTTGCCAAACAACTAAAAGATTTTAAAGTAGAAGTTGATGCTTTGATTGATTCTAAAGGGTTGAAAAAAGACGAAGCGATTTTTAATGTTTTAAGAGAATACATCAAAGTGTCTAAAAATATCCTTTTCGAAGGTGACGGTTATAGCGATGCGTGGGAAAAAGAAGCAGCAAAAAGAGGGTTGAGTAATTTCAAAACGACACCGCAAGCTTTGAAAGCAAGAGCATCGAAGCAAGCCTTGGCTTTGTTTTCTGAAATGGGCATCATGAATCACGTTGAAGTAGAAGCGCGTTACGAAATCGAACTAGAAGAATACACCAAGAAGATTCAAATCGAAGGTCGTGTGTTAGGCGATATTGCTAAGAATCACGTGATTCCAACGGCGATTCGTTACCAAAACACATTGATCGAGAACGTCAAAGGTTTGAAAGAAATTTTCGGAAAAGACTTCGAAAAAATTGCCAAAGAACAAATCGTTCTCATCAAAGAAATTTCGGCTCATATCGAAGCCATCAACACGCAAGTAGAAGCGATGACAGAAGCAAGAAAGAAAGCCAATGCTTTGACTGATGCGCATAAAATGGCAGATTCGTATTGCGAAAAAGTGAAACCGTATTTCGAAATTATCCGCGAACACTGTGATAAATTAGAGTTGCTGGTTGATGACGAAATCTGGACATTGACCAAATACAGAGAATTGTTGTTTACTAAATAATTCCTGATCTGATATTAAAAGCCCGTTTCGATTGAAGCGGGCTTTTTTGTTTTAGGTCAGGAGCTATTCCCGCTATCATTCCAATCTTTTTTGTTTTGTCATCCCGAGAGCGAAGCTTGCCATCCTGAGCGCAGTCGAAGGACGAGGGGTTTTTCGTAAAACAAAAAAGGATTTTCCCTTCTATCGGGGCTAGGGCATTCCGTTACAAGGATCTCCAACTTACAACCGACAACATTTTTTCGTACCTTCCGTTCTCCAAATAAACACCAGATGAAAATTGTCTTTCTTACTTTTTTTTGTATTCTTTCGACTGCTTTCGTTGCTGCACAGGAACAATTCTCCGTTTATTTCGATAGCAACAAATTCGACTTGACTGCAAAAGAAACCAAGAGCCTCAATCAATGGATAGCGGCAAATCCAGATATAAAAATCCTCGGCATTCATGGTTTTACGGATGAAGATGGATCAAGCGGTTTTAATGATACATTGGCGAAAAACAGGATCAACTTTATTTTTAATCTAATCAAAGACAAGGTAAAAATTCGAGAAGATTTTAAAACCAGAAGCTTCGGTGAGTTGCATCAGTTGTCAAAAATAAAAGCGGAGAACCGAAAAGTGACTTTGTTTTATATCGAAGCGAAAGATTTAGAACGAGAAAATGAAATTCTCGGAATCAAAAAAGCAGCTCCTGTGGCTGAACTTAAAGAAATTATTCGATATCCCGAAAAATTGGTTTTCGACAATCCCGATGGGACAAAGTCTGAATATGCATTAGATGTCAATTTTATGAAGAAAATTGCGGAAACACCAGTTGGGGAGAAGCTCAAAATTGACAATCTGAATTTTAAAATCAATACGTTTATTGTAGTTCCAGAATCAAAAGGGAAAATGTATGAATTGCTTGTTGTCCTACAAAAGAATCCGAAGCTCAAAATTGAAATTCAAGGTCATTTGTGTTGCATGCCAGTCGATCGTTTGGATTTGTCAACGCAACGCGCCAAAGCCATCAATAATTTTTTAGTGGCCAATGGCATCAAAGAAAATCGGCTCACTTATAAAGGATTTGGTAGTACAAAACCTGTTTTTCCTTTACCAGAAAAAGATGAAGCGCAGCGTGCTGCCAACCGCAGAGTAGAAATCGAAATAGTTTTTAATTAGAGTTGATAATAATGAAATGGTATTTTTTTCTCCTATTAACTTTTACCATTCTTAGCACTTATGCTCAAGATAAGCTGACTATTTTTTTTGATTTTGATCAATATACGCTTAATGAATCAGCGACAAGTCAATTGCAAATATGGATTGCAAATAATCCAAACATCGAAGTAACTAAAGTTTATGGTTTTTGTGATTGGAAGGGAACGAATACTTATAATGATTCTCTTTCGCTTCAGCGAGTGAATACGGTCTTAGACTACCTTAAGTCGAAACAAATCAAAGTCAATGAAAGCTACGAAATCAAAGGTTTCGGTGAAGATTTTGAGCAGTCAAAAGTGCAAGCGGAGAATCGCAAAGTCTTGATTGTTTATGATAAAATTAAAATAGAAGAGCCAAAGACAAACGCTTATTTTGATGAAGACACACCGCTGGCAGAGCAGTTTAAGAAGGCAAAAGTGGGTACCACAATTCGACTGAAAAACATCAATTTCTATAATATGACGCCACGAATTTTGCCGAAATCAAAAACGGTACTCTATGATTTGCTTTGTGCTTTGCAGGACAATCCAAAATTGAAAATCGAAATTCAAGGTCACATTTGTTGTCAAAAGCAGTTTGACATCAACGAGTTATCCGTGATGC
>JBIKRP010000040.1:0-10018 GCA_044349145.1 Flavobacterium sp. | reverse complement strand
TTTTGGAGATTGGGAACGAATTCCTCCCATTTCAGAAATCAATCTTGTTTCGTATCTTCTAAAAATAATTTCAGCCACGAAGAATAAACCAACAACTACAAAACCGTGCGAGATCATTTGTAAAACGGCACCGCGCAATCCGTCTAGAGTCAATGTATAAGCTCCGGCTGCGATTAAACCTACGTGTGCAAGAGAAGAATACGCCAATAATTTTTTCAAATCTTTTTGACGTAAGGCTACAATTGAACCGTAAATAACGCCGGCAATACTCAATCCAATAAAAAGGAATTGATAGCTCTTCGCTCCAAGTGGCGCAATAGGCAACTGCCAACGAATAACGCTATATAATCCCATTTTTAGCATGATTCCAGAAAGCAACATGGTTCCAACTGTTGGCGCTTTTTGGTAGACTTTAGCCTGCCATGTGTGAAAAGGAATAATCGGAATTTTAATCGCATACGCTAAAAAGAAAGCAAGGAATATCCAGAATTGTTGTGCACAGGACAAACGCAATGCATATAAGTCTTCAAGCATAAAACTGCCCGCTTGTAAGTACAAATAAACAAAACCGGTTAGCATAAACAAAGAACCTCCTAACGTATAAATGAAAAATTTCACGACCGCTTTTTTACGATTTTCGGCATCGCCATTGCCCCAAAGTAAAGCGATAAAGTAAATTGGAATCAACGCCAATTCCCAGAAAATGTAGTATAACAGTCCATCGGCAGCGAGGAAAGTTCCCGCCATGGCAAAAGACATAAATAATATTAAAGAATAGATGGCTTTGGAATTCTGAAACGAATTTCCAAATCCAGATAGAATAATGAGCGGAGTCAAAGCCGTTGTCAAAAGTAACATGGTCAAGGAAAGTCCATCAGCTTTCAACGCAAACGAAATGTTTGGATTGCTAATCCATGGGGAAATGAAATCGATGTTTTGACCTGATTGAAATAAATTCAACAAATAAATAGAGAAGCCAAAAGACGCAACGCCAAAAAGCAACGCCACTTTGGAGGCTAATTTATCTCCCGAAATATAGGTGGCTAATGCGCCGACCAAAAGTAAAATTAATACGTAAGTACTATCCATTAGGTATAATTTATTGAGCTAAAAATAAATACGAAATCATTCCAATTACTCCCAAAACAAAAGCAAAAAGGTAAAATCCGGTATTTCCATTGTGTAATTTTCTTCCTTGGGAACCCAGTTCTAATGTCACTTTGCCTAAACCGAAAACAAATCCAGACACCGCTGTTTCGATATAATCTCTGAAGAAACGTGACAAAGCATTGATTGGTTTTACAAACAAAGTTTCGTAAAATTCATCGACATAGTATTTGTTGTACAAGACTTTTGCAAAGCCAGTAATTTGATCGGCTGCTGCAGGAACATTGTTTTGTTTGATGTACTTCGAATAGGCAATACCAATTCCAACAAACGCTCCTACTAAAGCAATTCCCATCAACATATATTCTGTCGATCCGAAAGCGTGTTCTTCAGCTGTTTTAGAAAATAGTGGTGATAAGTAGTGATGCAACCAAGTACTTCCTGGGAGATTTATTAATCCACCAACAGCGGCCAAAGTTCCTAATACAATTAAAGGGAAAGTAATCAAACCTGGACTTTCGTGCAAATGGTGTTTTTGCTCTTCCGTTCCTCTAAATTCTTTGAAGAACGTTAAGTACATCAATCGGAACATATAGAAAGCGGTCAAAATCGAAGCAACAGATCCAACAATCCACAATACTTTATTGTGCTCAAAAGCGACCATCAAAATTTCGTCTTTCGACCAAAAACCAGCGAATGGGAAGACACCTGCAATCGCTAAAGAGGAAATCAACATCGTCCAAAACGTAATAGGCATCGCTTTTTTCAAGCCGCCCATATTGCGCATGTCTTGTTCGCCGTGCAAAGCGTGAATGACAGATCCCGAACCTAAGAACAAACAAGCTTTAAAGAAAGCGTGCGTGATAACGTGAAAAACTGCGACTTCATACGCACCCAATCCCAAAGCCAAAAACATCAAGCCCAATTGAGAAACGGTCGAATAAGCCAATACTTTTTTAATATCGTTTTGCACCAATCCAATCGTTGCAGCTACTAACGCAGTTACTGCACCGACAATGGCAATAATATTTTGAACAAATGGAGTCAGATCAAATAAGAAGTTCAATCTAGTTACCATAAAGATACCCGCAGTTACCATCGTCGCCGCATGAATCAAAGCAGAAACTGGTGTTGGACCAGCCATCGCATCCGGCAACCAAGTATATAACGGAATTTGAGCCGATTTTCCGCAAGCGCCGATAAATAATGCTAACGCTGCAATTACAAGCCAAGTTGGATTCACTGATGAATCTGCTAGTGCTGTTTTCAAAGAAGTAAAATCTAAAGTTGAAAAAGCTGCACCTAAAATAAAGATTCCAATCAATAATCCTAAATCTCCGATTCTATTCATGATGAAGGCTTTCTTCGCCGCATCATTATATTCTTGGTTTTTATACCAAAATCCGATGAGTAAGTAAGAACACAATCCAACGCCTTCCCATCCGATAAACATCACCAATAAATTGCTTCCAACTACCAATGTTATCATGAAGAACACAAACAAATTCAAATACGCAAAAAACGTATGCATCTTCTCATCATCGTGCATGTAACTGATGGAATACAAGTGAATCAAAGACCCGATTCCAGTGACAAACAACAACCATAATAAAGACAATTGGTCTAATAAAAACCCAAAATCAACTTTAAAATTGCTAATCTGAATCCAATCGAATAACGAAATGACAATCGGTTTATTGGTTTGAGTTAATTGCATAAAGAAAACCAAAGTCACCACAAAAGAAACCACTACAGAGAGCGTTCCAATCGTGCCCGAAAGTGTTTTTCCCATCGCTTTCCCTAAGAAAACGTTGAGCAAAAATCCTATAAAAGGAGCTAAAACTAAGACTAAAGCTAAAGTAGTATCCATAGATTATTATCCTTTTAATTTTTTTAGATTATCAATATCAATCGATCCTAAATTTCTAAAGATCGAAACCAAAATCGCCAATCCAACCGCCACTTCCGCTGCAGCTACTGCCATCGAGAAAAACACGAACACTTGTCCTTGCGCATCTTGATGGTAAGTCGAAAACGCAACGAACAACAAGTTCACGGCATTCAACATGATTTCAATCGACATAAATACGATGATGGCATTTCTTCGATACAACACCCCAAACACCCCGATGCAGAACAAAATCACACAAAGGAAAATGTAGTTTTCGATACCGATATGATTTAAAATATTATTCATTGGTTCTTCCTGTTTTTTCTTTTTTAGACAACAACACCGTTCCAATCATTGCCACTAAAAGCAAGATCGATGCATATTCAAACGGCACCATATATTCGTTCAACAATACTTTTCCAAGCACTTTTATCGATTGGTAATCTTCGCCAGTCGACACATATTCGCCCACAATTGGTTTCGAATTCACGAAAATGGCAATCAATACCAAGCAAATCAAGCAAAACAAAATAACCGCCGCCCAACGCGTGACACGAGGCTTGTGTACTTCGTCTTCTTTATTCAAATTCATCAACATGATCGTAAACAAAAACAGAATCATAATCGCACCAGAGTAAACAATCAGATGAACCATGGCGAGAAATTGTGAGTTCAATAACAAATAATGTCCGGCAATCGAGAAGAAACAAATCACCAAATAAATCGCCGAGTGAATCGGGTTTTTGGTAAAAATCGTAAGGAAAGCAGTCGCTAAAGTAACGGCAGACAATACACAAAAAAGGATTAAAGCTATCGACATTAGTTTGCGTTTTTAAGTTGAGCATTTTTCATCGCCATTTCTAAAGGCATGACCAATTTGTCTTTTCCAAAAATGAAATCTTCACGTTCGTAGCTCGATGGCACCAACACTTTCGAAGTCGTCAAGTAAATCGCATCTTTCGGACACGCTTCTTCACACAATCCACAGAAAATGCAACGCAACATATTGATTTCATAAATCGAAGCATATTTTTCTTCGCGATACAAATGTTTCTCATCCGCTTTGCGTTCGGAAGCCACCATCGTAATCGCTTCTGCTGGGCAAGACAAAGCGCATAAGCCACAAGCAGTACAGTTTTCACGGCCTTGTTCGTCGCGTTTGAGCATGTGTTGTCCACGATACACTGGACTCATCGTTCGTACTTGCTCTGGGTACTGAATGGTTACTTTGCGCGTAAACAAGTGTTTGATAGTAATCCACAAACCTTTGACAATCGCCACCAAATACAAGCGTTCTAAAAATGTCATTTCCTTGTTGGAAACCATCTTTTTGCGTCCCGATAAGGATATTGTTTCTATTGAAGTCATTTTTTATTTCTTATTTTTTTTCGAAGCTAATCCTGCTATCCGCTTTATCTTTTGTGTTTTTGTCACCCCGAGCGCAGTCGAGGGGCTTTCTTGTAAAACACAAAAGGATGCCGCTGCTATCAGGGCTAGGGCTTTTCGTACTTATTGTTCTATTTCTTAAATTTTAATTCTTGTATCCAATTTTTGTTCGTTCTGTTTTTTCTTCTCGTTTTTCTATCAGTTCATCCAAATACGAAAAAACCAATTCGATGTTCTTGTCATGATTGACGAGCTTCTTTTTAATTTGTTCCAACTCTAGTTTCGCATTCAATCTATCAGTAAGCAATTCTCGTAAACTGACAAAAATCTCTATTATTTTTATACTTACTTGAGTAGCTCTTTCACTTCTCAATACATTCGCCAATTGTAAAATACCATGTTCTGTAAAAACGTATGGTAATTTTCTTGTTCCTCCCCAACTTGATGTCACAATTTGTGACTTCAAGTTTTCATATTCCGTTTCATCAAGCTGAAACATAAAATTTTCAGGAAACCTACTAATGTTTCTTTTAACTTGCTGATTAATCTTTTTCGTTTCGACTTCATAAAGCAATGCGAGATCGCGATCTAACATTACTTTTTGATTTCTGATAAAATAAATCTTACTAGAAATCACCTCATTCGGGATGATAATTTCTTTCATAAAAAATCTGTTTGGCGTTGATAAAAATTTTAATCTTTTCAAGGTGGTCGCAATTTGCGACCACTTCCTTTATTTTCTAAGGTGTCGCAAAATGCGATACCTATTTTCTTTATTGGCTTTTACAATGGTATTACTACCAACTTGATGTCGCAAATTGCGACTTCAAGATTTTACATTCCTAAATAGACTGCGATATCGTGTCTCAAAATCACAATACCCGTCACAATAATATTTGCTATAGAAAGTGGAATTAAAATTCTCCAACCCAAGTGCATCAATTGGTCGTAACGAAATCTCGGAATCGTCCAACGCACCCACATATAGAAAAATATAAATCCACAGATTTTAATAAACAAAACAACAATTCCAATTACATTGGCAAGATTAACGCCCCAATTTTCTACAGCCCAAGCCATTCCCGGATAGTTATAACCACCGAAGAACAATACCACCAAAATAGTGGAAGAGATAAACATATTCGCATATTCTGCAAACAGGTAGAAGCCCATTTTCATCGAAGAATATTCGGTATGGTAACCACCAATTAACTCTGATTCACATTCCGCTAAATCGAAAGGTGTTCTGTTGGTTTCTGCAAAGGCACAAATCAAGAAGATTAAAAAAGAAAGTGGTTGGTAAAAAACATTCCAATTCATTCCAGATTGTTGCAATGAAATTTCTCTCAAACTCAAGGTTCCTGTCATCATCAACAATGCAATAACAGACAATCCCATTGCGATTTCATAAGAAACCATTTGTGATGCCGCACGAACTGCTCCCATCAAAGAAAACTTGTTGTTAGAAGCCCAGCCTCCAATCATGATTCCATAAACGCCAACAGAAAGAATTGCGAAAATGTAAAGTAATGCTACATTAATATCGGTAGCTTGAAGAATAATATCTCTGCCAAACAAATGGAATTTATCGCCCCAAGGAATAACAGCACTGGTCATCAAAGCGGTGCTCATGGCAATCGCCGGTCCAACGAAAAATAAAAATCTATTCGGAGTGTTCGGTTCAAACTCTTCTTTGGAGAATAATTTTAGTCCATCCGCCAATGGTTGAAACAATCCCAACGGACCCGCTCTATTGGGTCCAATTCGGTCTTGCAACCAAGCAGCAACTTTACGTTCCGCCCAAGTAGAATACATCGCCATCAACATAGTTACAGCAAATACGACAAGAATGATGACGCTTTTATCAATGATAAGAGTACTATCCATTGTTTTTTAGTTTTTGCTGATTAGTGATATCTTCCTCGGTTAATGGAGTTGCAGGCATACTGATTTTCTTACGATCAATATCTCTACCTAATAATATATTTTTCTCTGTAGCAATTTCTACTTTCTCTAACTTACGAGTGTAATTATTTTGATTGATAACCGAATCTTTCTCGAATTTTCTTGGTCCTTCAATCACCCAATCCGCCGGATCTTTGTGATCAAATCGACAACCGTTGCAGATGAATTCTTCTACTTCATGGTATTCATCTTTTCTTCCTGTTACTCTTTGAATTTCATCGCCAAACATCCAAACGGTTGTTTTTCCGCAACATTTGTCGCAGTTTCTGTGCGCGTTATAAGGTTTGTTAAACCAAACTCTTGATTTGAATCGGAAGGTTTTGTCAGTTAATGCGCCCACTGGACAAACATCAATCATGTTTCCAGAGAACTCATTGTCAATCGCTTTTGAAATACAAGTCGAAATGTTCGAGTGATCACCGCGATCCATCACACCATGCACTCGATTGTCCGTCAGCTGATCGGCTACCATCACACAGCGGTAACACAAAATACAACGGTTCATGTGCAATTGAATATTCGGACCGATATCTTCCGGCTCAAAAGTTCTTTTCTCTTCGATAAATCTAGTTTGCGATTTTCCGTGTTCAAAACTTAAATTTTGCAAATCACATTCTCCGGCTTGATCGCAAACTGGGCAATCTAAAGGGTGATTGATTAATAGAAATTCAGTTACAGATTTGCGTGCTTCTTGTACTCGATCAGAAGATTTGCTATTCACTTCCATGCCGTCCATGCAACCGGTTACACAAGACGCCATCAATTTGGGCATCGGTCTTGGGTCGGCTTCACTTCCTTTGGAAACTTCAACTAAACAGCAACGACATTTTCCGCCGCTTCCTTTTAGTTTTGAATAATAGCACATCGCTGGAGGAACGACTTCTCCTCCAATCATCCGAGCAGCTTGCAGGATCGTTGTTCCTGGTTCTACATCAATACTATGTCCGTCTATGGTTACTTTCATTATGGGATATTCTTGACTTTATACTGTTTGTTTCGACACTAAATGCTTCACTTTTTCAAATGGTTCATTCACAAAGTGGTCTCTGTTTTTTATTTTTTCTGGGAAACGGATGTGGTATTCAAACTCCTCCTTAAAGTGACGAATGGCTGCTGCTACAGGCCATGCTGCTGCATCTCCTAAAGGGCAAATCGTATTTCCTTCAATTTTGCTTTGAATGCTCCACAACAATTCGATATCTTCTTCACGGCCATGACCGTTTTCAATTCGATGCAATACTTTTTCTAACCAGCCTGTTCCTTCACGACAAGGTGAACACTGTCCACAACTTTCGTGGTGGTAGAAACGAGAGAAATTCCAAGTGTTTCTTACGATGCAAGCAGTGTCATTGTAAACGATAAATCCACCAGAACCCAACATCGATCCTGTGGCAAAACCACCGTCGCTTAAGGATTCGTAGGACATCAATCGGTCTTCGCCAGCTGCCGTTTTGTAAATCAAATTTGCTGGTAAAACTGGTACTGAACTTCCCCCAGGCACGAATGCTTTTAGAGGACGATCGTTGATCATACCGCCTAAGTACTCATCTGAATTCATGAATTCATAAACGCTTAATCCCAATTCAATTTCGAAAACACCTTGATTTTTGATGTGTCCAGAAGCAGAAATTAACTTCGTTCCAGTAGATCTTCCTATTCCAATATTGGCGTAGTCGGCTCCAGAGTTGTTGACAATCCATGGCACAGCGGCAATGGTTTCAACATTATTGACTACGGTTGGGTTGGCCCAAAGACCAGAAACCGCAGGGAATGGTGGTTTGATTCTTGGATTTCCACGTTTACCTTCTAAGGATTCGATTAACGCAGTTTCTTCTCCGCAGATGTATGCTCCGCCACCAATTTGAACATACAAATCCAAATCGTAACCAGAACCTAAAATATTTTTTCCTAACCAGCCAGCAGCTTTTGCTTCGGCGATGGCTCTTTCTAAGATTTTGTAAACCCACATATATTCTCCACGAATGTAGATGTAGGATAAATTGGCGCCCAATGCATAACTTGAAGTAATCATTCCTTCAATTAATAAGTGCGGAATGTACTCCATCAAGAAACGGTCTTTGAAAGTTCCCGGTTCTGATTCGTCGGCATTGCAAACGAGATGTCTTGGTTTACCAGATTTCTTATCGATGAAACTCCATTTCATTCCGGCTGGGAAACCCGCGCCACCACGACCACGTAATCCAGAAGTTTTCACTTCCTCGACAACTTCGTCTGGGGTCATTTTTTTCAAGGCTTTTTCCACCGAAGCGTAACCGCCTTCTTTGCGATAGACTTCGTAGGTTTTGATGCCTGGAACGTTAATTTTGTCTAATAATATTTTCTTTGACATATTATTTATCGTGTAACGTGATTTTATTTTCTTTACAATCGGCAATCAATTGGTCGATTTTTTCTTCATTCAAATGTTCCTTGTAGAAATCACCCAATTGCATCATCGGCGCGTAGCCGCAAGCTCCCAAACATTCAACGCCGCGAACTTCGAAAAGTCCATCTGCGGTTGGTTCGCCTACTTTTACGCCTAATTTATTGCAGGTATAATCCATTAAATTTTCAACGCCATTCAAACAACATGGAGAAGTTTGACAAAATTCAAACATGTATTTTCCGATTGGTCTTTGATTATACATGGTGTAGAAAGTCACCACTTCATAAACTTCAATCGGTTTTAGTTTTAAGATTTCAGCGACTTTGTCTTGCAATTCGATGCTCAACCAATTGTCATGAGCATCTTGCACTTCATGTAAAACGGGCAATAAAGCTGATTTTATCTTATCTTCAGGATAGTGACTAATCAATTCGTTGATGCGCATCATGAGTGCATCGGTGATGTTGATTTCCTGTTTGTAATGAGTATGTTCCATTTCTTATTAGGTTAAATTTTGAATGTTAAATTTTGAATGCTTGTAATTGATTTAAAATCTAAATTCATCATTTATAATTTTTTATGCGTCTAATTCTCCAGCGATAACATTTAAACTTGACAAAATCACAATAGCATCAGATAACATCGAGCCTTTGATCATTTCAGGATACGCTTGGTAATAAATAAAACAAGGACGACGGAAATGCAAACGATAAGGTGTTCGGCTTCCATCGGTTACTAAATAAAATCCTAATTCTCCATTGCCACCCTCTACGGCGTGATATACTTCTGCAACCGGAACCGGAACTTCACCCATCACAATTTTGAAATGGTAAATCAAGGATTCCATTGTAGTATAAACGTCTTCTTTTGGAGGCAGGTAATAATCCGGAACGTCAGCATGGTAAGGGCCTTCAGGCATTTTTGCTAAAGCTTGTTTGATGATGCTGATACTTTCGCGAACTTCAGCATTTCGAACGCAGAAACGATCGTACGTATCACCTGATTTTCCTACGGGAACAATAAAATCGAAATCTTCGTAAGAGGAATAAGGATGCGCCACACGAACGTCATAATCAACGCCGGCTGCCCGTAAGTTTGGACCAGTAAATCCATAAGCCATAGCTTGTTCAGCAGTTATCGCTCCAACGTTTACGGTTCTATCAATAAAGATTCTGTTTCTTTCGAAAAGGTTTTCAAATTCTTGCCAAGCAACTGGAAATTCCTCTAAGAATTTATCTAATTTTCGGAAGGCTTCTGGCGACCAATCTCTTTCAAAACCACCG
>JBIKRP010000361.1:0-2883 GCA_044349145.1 Flavobacterium sp. | reverse complement strand
ATTAATTTCCAATAAATCTGGCAATGATATCGGCTATGAGCGTCATCCCTTAGCATATTTGGTGGAGGCTGCAGATGATATTTGTTACACGATTATTGACTTCGAAGACGGAATCAATTTGGGACTCGTTTCCGAAGATTACGCTTTAGAATATCTTATCAAATTGGTCAAAGACAACATTGATACAGCCAAGTATAAGACTTTAACGACACGAGAAGACCGCATCAGTTATTTGCGAGCTTTGGCCATTGGCAATCTAATTAATGATACAGTTAGGGTTTTTATTGAAAATGAAGAAGCTATTCTGCAAGGTAATTTTCCGCATGCGTTGACAGATAAAAGCAAGTACAAAGCGCAAATGGATGACATCATCAAATTGAGTGTAAAAAACATATATCAAAGTCGAGAAGTCATTGATAAAGAAGTCAAAGGATATCAAATTATCAATACACTTTTAGATAAATTTATTACGGCCTATAATAACCAATCTGAAGGAAAGGCAACTAGTTATGACAAGCTACTTTTGCAAATTCTGCCTGAAAAACATCATCTTGAAAAGGAAAACTTATACGATAGACTTTTGCACATCTGTCATTTCATTTCTTTGCTTACTGATGGCAATGCTTTGCTATATTATCAGAATATCGTAGGATTCAAACATTAGATTGTTAATGTTTTAGTGGATTGCTTGAAAAATCAAAAAAAATAATTTAAGTTTGTTTTCTCTTAAAATAAAAACTATGAAAAAAATTACACTATTAACCGCATTGCTTGTTTCGTTTGTTGGTTTTTCCCAAGCGAACAAGGCAATTATCCAATCTTATTTGGAAACAAATCGAGCTCAATTTGGTCTCACAAATCAAGACCTCTCGGACTTGAGTATTCAAAACGAATTTTTCGGTAAAGGAACTAAAATAACTAGTTGTTATGTGGTTCAAAGACACCAAGGAATTGAAATTTTCAACGGTCAATCTAATATTGCCATCAAAGACGGAAACGTTTTTAAAGTTGGAAGTAACTTGCACGCTAATATAGCTCAGAAAGTAAATACATCAACACCATCTTTATCTGTGATGGACGCATTGAACAGAGCATACACCTCTTTAGGTTATGCCACAGCGAATTTTTCTATCATTGAGTCTACAGATGGAAAGAAATTTACTATTACTGATGGAGTTCATGAAGATCCAATTTTGGCTAAACTAGCCTATCTTCCGACTGCTGATTCTAAATTGAAATTAGCTTGGGGATATCAATTTTATTCTCCAGATGGGAAGCACTATTGGGATATCAAAATTGATGCAGTTAATGGGAACACCTTAGACAAAAGAGATTTAACAATCAACTGTACATTTGGTGACAGACACCATTCGCATGCGCACAATGAAAATGCAAGCAATACAAAAACTAAATTTAACTTTCACGATGCGGCGTTTGCTGCACCAAAGTTGACTTCCGCTCCAATGGAGGTTCCAGGAACTTACAAGGTAATACCTTTCAACTTTGAGAGTCCAAATCACAGTCCTTTTCAATTAGTAACTCCATATGCTGATGCAGTTGCTTCGCCACGTGGTTGGCATAATGCTAATTCATTAACAGGTACAACAGCAGGGCTTATTTTCACTATTACTCGAGGAAATAACGTATGGGCGCAAGAAGATGCCAATGGGGATAACGGAACAGGAATTCGTCCTGACGGAGGTGCTTCTTTGCTTTTTGATTTTCCTTATGTAAATGGGGTTTCTCAAACACAACAACCTACGGCTTACACGTCGGCTTCCACAACAAATTTGTTTTACATGACGAATATCATGCACGACATTTGGTATAATTATGGTTTTGACGAAGCCAATGGTAATTTCCAACAAAATAATTACGGAAGAGGTGGTGTAGCATCGGGAACCGGAGACGTAGTGCAGGCAGATTCTCAAGATGGTTATTCGCAAACAACTCCAACTTTAAATAATGCCAATTTTACTCCAACTAATGATGGAGCGCGTCCTAGAATTCAAATGTTTATGTGGACTTTAGGAGCTCCTCCAACAGATTATATTCAAATCAATTCACCTTCAACGATTGCAGGTCCTATGTCTGCAACAACAAATGTGTTTGAAGGAACAGACAGAATCCCTGTGCCTGCGGCTCCAAATGGTATTACCTCAGACTTAGTTTTGTTTCAAAATGAGCCTTTAGTTCCGGGTAATAATCCAAATTCTGCATGTAATCCTGCTACTAACGCTTTCGACATTTCTGGAAAAATTGCCTTGATTAGAAGAGGTGGATGTTTCTTCAGTAACAAAGTTAAAGCGGCTCAAGATGCTGGTGCAACGGCAGTAATCGTTACTGATACTGTTGCAAACAATCCAGTGCAATTATCTATGAGTTCTACTGGTTTACTAGGAATTACAATTCCAGCTATTTTTATTTCTAAGGAAAAAGGAGATATCTTAATTGGAGAAATGGCGAATGGACCAGTAAATGTAAAAATTGAAGTTCCAAACAACCTATACTTATATGCTGACGGAAGTTTTGATAATGTTATTGTCGGACATGAATATGGTCACGGGATCTCAAATCGACTTGTTGGAGGTGGATTATCTGGACAAATGAACAACTATGAGCAGATGGGAGAAGGATGGTCAGATTTCTTTGGTTTAATTAACCAAATAAAAGCTACTGACACCGGTCTTGAAAGGAAGGAAATTGGAACATATGCAGTAAATCAACCAGTAGATGGATTTGGATTTAGAGATTTTGGATATTCAAGAGATATGACTGTTGATCCAAGAACATTTGCAGATTCTAATATTCCTATTCCTGCTGACCCTGCTGATACAGCATACCGTTATAAGATAGGTGAGTTTTGGACTTCTTGTTTGTGGG
>JBIKRP010000360.1:0-2885 GCA_044349145.1 Flavobacterium sp. | reverse complement strand
ATGAGTCGGTCGGAATTGATATTGCCTTCTGCGACACCCGTATAGAAACTATCGCGTTTCAAATAGTCCATCCGATCCATGTCTAATTGACTTGAAATCAATTGCAACATGAATTTACGATGGTATTCGCCTTTAAAGATTTGTATCGCTAAGGTCAACTTCCCGTCAAACTCCTGATTCAACTGATTCATAAACAAAAGAGAAATGGCTTCGTGGTTGACATCTTCTACGATACTATGTTCCATCGCATGCGAAAATGGTCCGTGCCCGATATCGTGAAGTAAAATTGCAATCAATAGTGCATTTTCTTCGTCGCTTGAAATGGCAATTCCCTTGAACTTCAATACTTCAATGGCTTTTTGCATCATGTGCATGCAACCCAAAGCGTGGTGAAAACGCGTATGATGCGCGCCTGGATAAACCAAATACGACAGACCCATTTGCGTAATTCGTCGCAATCGTTGAAAGTAAGGATGTTGAATTAAGTCATACAACAATGGATTTGGAATCGTAATGAATCCGTAAATCGGGTCGTTTAGAATTTTAAGCTTATTAATTTTACTCACAAATACTGGGTTTAAGGGCAACAAATATAGGGATTTATGTCAAGTGTGACTGTCTTTTTGTATAACATCAATTGAATGTTCAAAAATTTCAGTTGTATTTGCTTTTGGTTTCTCGATTCAAAAAAAATACATTTACTAAAGTTTACTAATTTAAAAATTGTTTTGTTTTGAAAATTACGATTGAAAATAATGAAATCACCGCGCTATTTAATAGAAAAGGCGCTGAACTGTGCTCCTTAAAAAGTAATGGTTCCCATCGAGAATATATGTGGAATGGAAATCCCAACTTCTGGGGTAAACATGCACCTATTTTATTTCCGATTGTTGGAACGTTAAAAGACAATCAATATCGTTACAAAGGTCAATCTTACGCTTTGTCTCGTCATGGTTTTGCTCGTGATTTGGAATTTGAAGTTGTCGGAAAAACGGCAAATTCTGTCGTGTTTTCCTTAGAATCAACTGAAGAAACAAAATCAAATTATCCTTTCGATTTTGAACTTCAAATTGGTTATAATTTAGTTGAAAGCAGTTTGAATATCGAATATAAAATTATCAATAAGATGGATGAAAGAATGCCATTCTCCATCGGCGGTCATCCCGCATTTGCGTTGCCAAAGAACTTCACTTCTTACGCATTAGAATTTGAACAGCAAGAAACATTAGAAAGTTTCACCCTTGAAAACGATTTGTTGTCAAACACGAAGGTAAATATCGCGCTAAACGAAAGAGTACTTCCACTTTCCTATTCTCTCTTTGAGAAAGACGCGCTCATCTTCAAATCACTGAACTCTAAAAAGATTTCCATTCTTGAAGAAAGCAAACCGTTGTTGCACTTCTATTTTGAAGATTTTACAAACTTCGGGATTTGGACGAAGACAAATGCGCCCTTCATCTGCCTTGAACCGTGGCTTGGTTATTCCGATTTGACTTCAAGTGACGGCAATATCGAAAACAAAGAAGCCATTCAATTTGTGGAAGCTAATGCAACTTTTGAGTGTTCTTATTCTATTGAAATTATCTTATAAATCTGCCAATGCTCAACATCAATTTTGAACCATTCCCAAACTTAGAAACAAAACGTTTGCTGCTGAGACAACTTGAAAATTCGGATGTTAAGGAAGTTTTTGCGTTACGGAGCAATCCATCAACCATGAAATTTATTCCTAGACCATTGGTTACGAGCGACGAGGAAGCGTTGGAACATATTGCAATGATTAATGCTAAAATTGACAACAACGAAGGCATCAATTGGGCGATTACAATGAAAGGAAATCCCAAGCTAATCGGAATTATTGGTCATTTCAAAATTCAACCGCAAAACTATCGCGCGGAAATTGGTTACATGATTTTACCCGAATATCATGGACAAGGCATTGTTGCAGAAGCCATCAAAGAGGTGGTTCGCTATGGTTTCGAAGAAATGAATTTACATTCAATCGAAGCCATTATCGACCCGAACAATTTAGCTTCGGAGCGAGTACTACAAAAAAATGGATTTGTCAAAGAAGCGCATATTTTAGAAAATGAATTCTTCGACGGGAAGTTTATCGACACGGTGATTTATTCCTTGCTGAAGAGAGACTTCAAAAAATAGATTTTTACTTTTCGAATTTTGGTAAAGTTTTGATATACAAATCTTCTATTTTTTTTCGCGCCCAAGCTGTTTTTCTGAGGAACGTCAAACTTGACTTTACGCTCGGATTATCCGTAAAACACTTGATTTTTACGAGTTCCGATAAAGTATCAAAACCATAATACTCAACTAATTGTTCGACAATCTTTTGAAGCGTTATGCCGTGTAAAGGATCTTTGGAGGTATTGGATTGCATGAGACAAAAGTACCATTCTAAAATTGCTATTCATAAAAAAAACCACCAAAATAGATCTTGGTGGTTTTTTTTATTCATGTGGAAATTTACTGCACCGCCAAAAACGCGTTCACGTTTCCAAAACCATATTCTGAACTTCTATTCGGATAGAAGTTCCCAGATTGTTTCATTTTGTTTAAAACCTGATCCCTTGTCCAAGCTGGATTCTTAGACCAAACCAAAGCCGCAATTCCCGCAGTTGTTGCCGTTGCCACCGATGAACCACCGACATAATCTGTTTGCGCATTGTAATAACTATTCACAGGGACGTTTTTACCTGTTGCTGCTCTTTGCATTACGATGGTAAAATCAACTTTATTTCCGGTATGACAATCGTCGCAAGCCACAACGATTGCTCCTTCTTTAACGCCAGTTACCGCCACAGTTTCTGGCATCCACGCTGGGAAAATAACACCTACAAAAGTAGTAAAACTGGTAGAAGTTCCCGCAG
>JBIKRP010000039.1:0-10089 GCA_044349145.1 Flavobacterium sp. | reverse complement strand
GTTTCTGTATTCTGGACGAAAATCGTGTCCCCATTCCGAAATACAGTGCGCCTCATCGATGGCAACAAATGATATGGGCACCGTTTGAAGAAAGGCCACATACTCCTCTTTGGTCAAAGATTCCGGAGCAACATATAATAATTTCGTTATTCCTTGGGTAATGTCTTTTTTAACCTGTGTAATTTCCGTTTTTGTAAGCGAAGAATTTAAGACGTGCGCAATGCCATTTTCTGAAGACACACTTCTTATCGCGTCCACTTGATTTTTCATTAAGGCGATTAAAGGCGAAACAACGATTGCAGTTCCGTTTTGAACTAAAGAGGGCAATTGGTAACAAAGCGACTTTCCACCTCCCGTTGGCATAATAACGAAGGTGTTTTTCTTATCTAGTATGCTTTTAATGACTTGTTCTTGTAGACCTTTAAACTGGTTGAAACCAAAATACTTTTTCAGTTCTTTGTGTATGTCAATTTCGTTTGAATTCATTCTGTGCTATTGGTATTTTATATAAATTTGCATCACATAAAGATACAACTTTCTTTTACACGTACAAATTTTATATCATTCAGTTTTGATTACAAAAGAAAATATACTCTCGACCGCCAAAAAAGCCATACTTTCCGAAAGCGAGTCCATAAAAAAATTAGTAGATTATCTCGATACGCAATTTGTTGATGCCGTTGAAATCATATACAATGCAAAAGGCAGACTGGTCATTACTGGTATCGGCAAGAGTGCCATCATCGCTCAAAAGATTGTAGCTACTTTAAATTCGACTGGAACGCCATCTTTATTCCTTCACGCATCAGAAGCGATTCACGGCGATTTGGGAATGATTACAAAGGAAGATGTAATCATCTGTATTTCTAAAAGCGGAAATAGTCCAGAAATCAAAGTACTCGTCCCTTTTTTAAAAAACTATGGCCATGCTTTAATCGCCATCACAGGAAACATGACGTCTTATCTAGCAAAGTCTTCCGACTTGGTATTAAATACAACAGTAGACGCGGAAGCTTGTCCAAATAATCTTGCACCAACCAATAGTACCACCGCACAACTCGTGATGGGCGATGCATTGGCAGTTTGCTTGATGGAATTACGCGATTTCAAAGCATCTGATTTTGCCAAATATCATCCTGGCGGCGCACTAGGAAAAAAATTGTTGCTACGAGTTAAAGATATGCTTGAAAATGCACTCAAACCAACTGTTTCTCCTAACACACCAATCAAGAAAGTTATTTTTGAAATATCTGAAAAACGATTGGGAGTGACCGCGGTAGTAGATAACAATAAAGTTGTCGGAATTATTACAGATGGGGATATCAGAAGAATGCTCAACAATCATGATACTATTGCTGGAATAACAGCCCAAGAGATCATGACCAAAAACCCAAAGACCATTACGTCTTCAATTATGGTGATTGATGCATTCAATTTGATGGAGGATTTTTCCATTACCCAATTGGTCGTAGTCGACGAGGGGGAATTTAAAGGCATACTCCATATCCATGACATTCTAAAAGAAGGCATTATATAATGGCAAAGAAAAACCTCAATGAGATGTCGTTTTTAGACCATTTAGAAGAATTGCGATGGTTATTAGTGAGAAGCACAATTGCGATTGTATTGATGGGGGCAGTTGCGTTCTTTCTGAGCGATTACGTTTTTGACACGATCATATTCGGACCAACGCATCCTGATTTTATTACGTATCGTTTTTTTTGTGAATTGTCGCATTACGTGGGATTTAAAGATAGCATTTGCGTAGAAAGTTTTTCCTTTATTATCCAAAACACGAGTATGGAAGGTCAAGTCAATATTCTGGTTTGGATTTGCATCACTGCCGGATTCATTCTTGCCTTTCCTTACATATTATATTTATTGTGGAGATTCATCAGTCCAGCGCTCTATGAAAAAGAAAGGAAAAATGCCAAGCTATTTATTTTCATCGCCTCCTTGCTGTTCTTTATCGGAGTTTTATTTGGTTATTTTGTGGTGATTCCAATGTCAGTCAACTTTTTCGCCACTTTTAAAGTAAGTGAAGTCGTAAAAAACCAATTCAGTTTAGATTCCTACATCGGGTTAATAAAAACATCGGTCATCGCTAGCGGTTTGTTTTTTGAAATGCCTATCATCATATATTTCCTCACTAAACTAGGTTTGGTGACGCCGCAATTCCTTCGAAAGTATTGGAAATATGCGGTTGTAATTATCTTAATTGTGTCTGCAATAGTGACGCCGCCTGATGTGGTGAGTCAATTAATTGTCGCCATTCCAATGTTATTAATCTATGAAGCAAGTATACTTATTTCAATATTAGTTCACAAAAAACAACTCAAAATAAATGGCTGATCAAGTTCAAGAATTCAATGAATATCGTGCTAAAATGAATGAAAAGTTGTTGGCCGATAACAATAAAATTATCAAAAGAATTTTTAATTTAGATACCAATGCATACGCTGAAGGTGCGCTAGATGTCAAAACGAAAGAACTATTGGGATTGGTTGCATCGACTGTTTTGCGTTGTGACGATTGCATCAAATATCATTTGGAAACTTCTTTTAAAGAAGGAATAACCAAAGAAGAAATGATGGAAGCCATGGGAATTGCCACTTTAGTAGGCGGAACCATTGTAATTCCACATTTGAGAAGAGCATACGAGTTTTGGGAAAATTTAGAGGAACAAGGTTGATTCGAGTAACTTTGTAATCGTTGATTTGTTGAATCGTTTAATCGGGTATGCAATTCAAGATGATTGCCCTAGCCCCGATAGAAGGGAAAATCCTTTTTTGCTATGAGAAATCCCCTCGACTGCGCTCGGGGTGACAAGCAAAAAAGATTGGAATGATAGCGGGAATAGCTTCTAAAATAAAATCAACGATTAAACAATTAAACAAATCAACGATTCAACGATTAAACAAATCACCGATTAAACGATTCAACAAATCAACAAATCACCGATTAAACAAACCAACGATTAAACGATTCAACAAATCAACAAATCAACGATTAAACAATAAAAAAATGATTTTAAGAGCAGAAAACTTAGTCAAAACCTACAAAGGTAGAAGCGTCGTGAAAGGCATTTCCGTTGAAGTAAATCAAGGGGAAATCGTTGGATTGCTGGGACCAAACGGCGCAGGAAAAACCACTTCTTTTTATATGATTGTGGGATTGGTCAAACCGAACGCAGGTAAAATCTTTTTGGACAATCTTGACATTACGAATTACCCAATGTACAAGCGGGCTCAGCAAGGCATCGGTTACTTAGCACAAGAAGCTTCTGTTTTTAGAAAATTAAGTATTGAAGACAATATCCTCAGTGTGCTGCAATTGACAAAACTCTCAAAAGCAGATCAAATCGCTAAAATGGAATCGTTAATTGATGAATTCGGATTGCAACATATTCGTACCAACCGCGGTGATCTCTTGTCTGGAGGAGAAAGAAGAAGAACTGAGATTGCGAGAGCATTGGCAACGGATCCAAAATTTATATTGCTGGATGAACCTTTCGCTGGAGTCGATCCTGTGGCGGTAGAAGACATTCAAAGAATTGTTGCTCAATTGAAAAACAAGAATATTGGAATCTTAATCACCGACCACAATGTGCAAGAAACCTTAGCCATCACCGATAAAACGTACTTGATGTTTGAGGGAGGCATCCTAAAAGCAGGAATTCCGGAAGAATTAGTAGAAGACGAAATGGTGCGAAGAGTTTACTTGGGACAAAATTTTGAATTAAGAAAGAAAAAACTAGAATTCTAAAACCTCTGCATGTAAGAAATGGAAGATCAAGATCAATATGAAGCGTGGCATAAAGACCCTAAAAATTGGAAATTCGGTGTCTTTTATTACAACCCTGAAGACAAAAGAACTTTCCCTCCTAAGCGCATCAAACAAATGGGATGGACCATCAACTTTGCGGATGCTAAATCTGTGATTGCCTTGGTGCTGTTTTTGACTTTTGCTGCTTGGGTCGTTTTATATACCAATTTTCAATCCTAGTAATTATTGCTTAGTCAAGTAGTTTAACATTTTGGGCGTGCCATTGTATAAATTGACATCAACATTTCCTTCGATGCCATCAATTGTGGCTTTTTCAGTAAACTGCCAAAACAGCCAATCGTCCTGCATCGTTTCTGCAAAAAAATTGTAGTTGGCAATCCAAAATTGAAAATCACCAAAATCATCTTGTAAGAAATCTTCATAATACCTTTCGTTGGTATAAATAATTGGCTTGATTCCGTAATGCTGATCCACCTTGCTCAACCAGCGTCGCAGCCCGGCTTTTAAACTATCCATCGGCTGATTTTTAGGCATCGATTCAATATCTAAAATGGGTGGCAAGTCGCCTTTTTGTAGCGTAACGTTTTTTATAAATAACGCGGCTTGTGCTACTGAGTTTTCGTTGGGTCGATAAAAATGATAAGCGCCTCGGAGCAGCTTATTATTTTTCGATTCCTTCCAATTCCTTTCAAACTGAGAATCAACTTTATCTTTTCCAGCGGTTGCCCTTATAAATACAAACTCAATTGGGAAAGCGCCTTCAATCGTCTTTACTTTATTCCATTGAATTTGCCCTTGATATTGCGATACATCGATTCCGACAACTTTATCTGAGTATTGCGTTAGTAGTTGAAAATTCCGAACATCGGTCAGTCGCTTCGACTCGCGCTTTTCGATCAGCTTAGATGATTTAAATCCAAAATAATACGCCAAGCCACTGCGATAATGAAACGCAATTGCAAATAAGAAAAACAAACAAGATGCTGCTAATAGGTAATTGAGCCATTTCCTTTTTCCCGAGGCGCTGCCTTTGCTTTTGCGTGATTTCTGTCGGATCGTATTCCTTTTGACAACCTTTCGCTTCATTATTTCGCTACTGGACTTTTCAAGATATTTTGAATGAAAGAAAGCAAAACATACAATAAAATCACCAATGCCACACCAAGAAACTGAAAGAAAAGCAATAATAAAATTGATAGCAACAAGAATGCAATTTGTAAAGAATTATCTTTAAAATTGAGCTTTTTAATCTTTAAAGAAAATAAAGCAATCTCTGCATTCATCATAAATGTACTCAAAGCAGTAAGGAGAAGTAAAAACCAAGTCGAGGTCAGTAATTCGGAAATAAAATGATAGTTATCTTCTTCCAAAATTAATGGCAAACTAAGAATCAATAAGGCATTTGCGGGAGTTGGTAATCCGATGAAGGAATCGGTTTGACGGGTGTCAATATTAAAATTAGCCAATCGATAACAGGCACCTAAAGTAATAACAAATCCCAAATAAGGAAAAATTTCCGGAGTTTCTATGTCAAAATTAGCAAGCATGACAAACATTGTAAATCCCGGAACAAGACCGCTGGTGACCATGTCTGCTAAAGAATCTAACTGCAATCCTAATGGACTAGAAACCTGAAGCAATCGTGCGAAAAATCCGTCGAAAAAATCAAGAAAAATACCCAAACTAACAAAGAAAAAAGCCAATTGAAAATTCTTTTGAGTAACAAAAATGATGGCAATACAACCACAAAACAAATTTAATAAGGTGATGATATTTGGAATGTGTTTCTTGAACTGCATATTTTTGTTTTTTCTGTAAGGCAAATTTAGCACAATAACTCAAAGACAAGTGCGTTTTTGTTAGAGTTTTAGTTTAGTCAATTCACAATTAATTCCAAAAATTGAAATTTGCAGGAAACTAGCTCAACAAAAATGTATATTTTTGAAAAAAAATCGCAAACAATCGTTTGAAAATCAAATTGCTTTGAAAAAGAAATTTTGTATTGTTTTTCTATTGCTCGCGGGCTTGATGCACGGGCAAACCACTAGAAAATACTCCAATGAGTTTATGAATATCGGTGTCGATGCCGCAGCGCTTGGAATGGCGAACGCTGTCACAGCATCTACGCATGATGTCAACTCTGGATACTGGAATCCGGCAGGTTTAATTGGCATTGAAGAAGGTCAAGTAGCCCTAATGCATGCCAGTTATTTCGCAAATATTGCGCAATATGACTATGCTGCGTATGCAAAACCTATAGATGATAAGAGTTCATGGGGAATTTCCCTGATTCGTTTTGGAGTGGATGATATCCTAAATACCACCGAACTTATCGACGATCAAGGAAATATTGATTTCAATAGAGTGAGTAAGTTTTCTACCGCCGATTATGGTTTCACGTTTTCATATGCCAGAAAATTACCGCTAGACGGTTTGCAGTACGGAGTAAATGCGAAAGTGATACGAAGAATCATCGGAAAATTTGCGAACTCATGGGGATTTGGCGTTGACGTTGGATTCAAATTTGAAAGGAACAAATGGGATATCGGTTTAATGCTGAGAGACATTACGACAACTTACAATATCTGGAATATTGATGAAGATGAATATGCAAAGATTCAAAATGCGGTTGAAGGACAAAATCAAGAAAAGCCAGAAAGTACGGAGATCACCTTGCCCAAGGCGCAATTGGGAATCTCAAGAAAATTCGAATACGACTATGATTATACATTTATGCCCGCCATCAATTTTAATATGGAATTTGCAAAAACCAACGATATTATCGCCTCGGATTTCGTTAGCATTGCACCAGCAGTGGGCTTTGAATTTGGTTACACCGATTTAGTATTTCTTAGAACTGGTTTTGGTAATTTTCAAAATGTTACGCAAATTGACAATACTACAAAGTTGAGTTTTCAACCCAATGTTGGACTCGGATTTAAGTACAAAGGAATCCAAATTGATTACGCGTTGACTGATCTTGGTAACCAAAGTGCCGCACTATATTCTAATATCTTTTCCCTCAAAGTTGATTTAGGTATTTTTAAGTAGGATGAAACAACTCATTCAAAAAGCGCTTTTTCTTACTGTACTTTCGGGACTTTTACTCGCCTATAGCTGGCCGACTTACGGATTTCCTTTACTGATATTCTTTGCGTTTATTCCGCTGTTACTAGCGGAAAAAAAATTGCGAGAAAGAAGTCCAAAAATAAAACTTAGCATTCTATTGCACGCCTATTGCACTTTTGTTATTTGGAATGCAATAACGACTTGGTGGCTCTACTATGCCTCTGGTTTCGGGATGTTTTTCGCCGTACTTGTCAATGCGCTTTTGATGAGTATTTTATTTCTACTGTATCATATTGTTGCAAAAAGAACTTCTCAAAAACTGAGTTTATTGTTCTTCTTATTTCTCTGGTTGAGTTTTGAGAAATTTCATCTAATTTGGGATTTTTCGTGGCCTTGGTTAAACTTGGGACATGTTTTTGCCAACTTCCCGCAATGGATTCAATGGTACGAATTTACCGGCGCTTTCGGCGGCTCCTTGTGGGTTTTAGGAGTAAATATCATTGGATTCTATCTGATTTCGAAACCTGCGAAGGCTTCGAAATTAGAAAGGATAAAAGTGATAACACCGCGTCTTGCGCTATTAATTGCGATTCCAATCATTGCTTCTTTGTGGATTTTTAAAAACTATGAAATTAAAGGAAAAACAAAAGAAGTAATTGTTCTACAACCCAATGTTGATCCGTATACAGAGAAATATGACACGCCGAATTTTTTCATTACAAAAGGACTCTTAGAGCAGGCGGATTCATTGGTTACAGATAACACCGAATTCATCATTGCTCCAGAAACGGTTTTAGCGGAAAGCGTTCCATTTGATCAATTTTATAATTCGCCGAGTCGCTACTTAATGATGAACTACATTCAAATGCATCCAAAAGCGCAATTGCTTTGGGGCATTGACACCTATAACTTTATCCTTGATCAAAAAGACATTTCTACGAGCTCAAATATTTACAAAGAAGGTGTTTGGGTAAATTTTTACAATGCAGCATTATTCATTAATAATCAACCTGATTTTCAAAAATACTATAAATCAAAATTAGTGGTGGGTATTGAAAACTTGCCATACAAGAGTGTTTTGGAGCCTTTACTTGGCAATGTGATGTTGGATTTGGGTGGTACAATCTCAACGAAAACAACACAAGAAGAACGCAGCGTTTTTGTTGCAAATGACGGAACTAAAGTTGCACCAATTATTTGCTATGAATCTGTTTACGGGGAATACGTGACGGAATACGTCAATAATGGCGCGCAGTTTTTGGCAATTATTACCAATGATGCATGGTGGGACAAATCACAAGGCCATAAACAACATTTGACCTTTGCGACCTTGCGCGCGATTGAAACCAGAAGAGATATTGCGAGAAGTGCAAATACCGGAATTTCAGCTTTTGTCAACCAAAAAGGAGAAATCGTTTCAAGAACAAATTACGGAGAGAAGAAAGCATTGCGGGGCAAAGTGCATCTCAATAACAAAATGACTTTTTATGTTCAGCATGGAGATTATATAGCGTATAGCTCGATTATATTTTTAGTACTGATAAGTCTTTACGTACTATTTAAAAAATTGCTTCCCGGAACTTATTGACCGCGGTAGAATAAAACGGTACTAAATGTCTTCAATACAATATTGATGTCTAGAAATATACTTCGATGTTTGATATAATACAAATCGTATTGCAATTTTATCAAACTGTCATCAATCGTTTCACCATAAGAATAATTTACTTGAGCCCAGCCTGTCAAACCAGGCTTAATAACATGACGGGTTTCGTAAAAAGGCATCACTTCTGCAATTTCACGAACAAATACGGGACGCTCGGGACGCGGTCCGATAACAGCCATTTCTCCCTTGAGTATATTAAAAAACTGAGGTATTTCGTCGATACGGGTTTTTCTTAAAAATTTTCCAAATGCGGTAATTCGTGAATCATTAATCGTGGTAAATACAGCGCCATTAGACTCCGCATTTTTAACCATCGTTCTTAATTTTAAAATTCTAAATGGAATTCCATTTTTTCCAATTCTTTCTTGCGTATAGAAAAATTTCCCTCGATTGCCGAGCAGGTTTCCGACCAGAATTAAAGGCGAAATTAGCAAGCCGATGGCTAATCCAATTATTGAAATTACAATTTCCAAAATTCGAACAACCAAAAGGTATAATTGATTTTGATTGCTTCTGCTAAAAGGGAAATACCTATAAAAATCTCGTGCTACATACTGCACTGGAATTCTGTTCGTTATTGCTTCATACACTTGAGTATATTCGCGTATCACATAGCCACTTTCAAGAAGATGAATCAGTTGACTATACAAATTCACAGTAATACCATCTGTTTTTTGCGATGCGATGACTACTTCGGATACAGAATGTGTTATAACAAAATCTTCTAATTTGTCTATATCAATATTTTTGACAAAATCCTTTTCTTTTTTAGATTTCCCCACTTGATTGCTATCTGAATTAACGTATCCCATCACTTTATAATGTGGATCGACATTCTCTAAGGCAAGCACTAATTCCTCTGCCTGATCTTTGTCGCAAATCAGAATAACCTTTTTTTCGAATCGACTAGAAGCAAGAAACTTAACATAAAACAACCGCCACAAAAGCAATGAAAGTAAAATTGCAACATAGAAAAATAAAATCTGTATTCTATTTGCTGGCAAAAATGGCGTGTAAACGGGAGTCAATAGATAAAGTAATACCGTCGTTGAAGCTGACAAGACAATACTCTTGATCACTTGATATTGATTACTTGCCACTTGAAGATTATACATCTCGAAAACAGTACCGATAATATTCAAATAGATTCCCAAAACAATCGTCCAGTAATAATTTGTGGTCGAAATATTAAAATAATTGAATCTGAAAATAATTCCTACAACATACAAAGCAAACAGCACGGAAAGAACGTCAAAAACTCGCAAGAGAATCTTACGTTCCGATATTTCAAAATGTATTTTTTTGTTGGCAACCATAATGAATCAATAACCTTTTTGAGCACTGCAATTTAATGAAATAACGGTATACGTCTCATTAGAATTTTAATAAATACAAAAAAAGCATAAATTAAATCCTAACTATATTTTTCAATTAATTCAACTTTGTTTTTAACCACTTTAAGAAGCGCAAGTGAATATAGAAAAGCAGGTGCTGCGAGTCGCATAGCGGCATGATTAATTGTTAATAGCCAAAATATAAGAAAACAGAGTAAATAGATGTTGTACTTA
>JBIKRP010000359.1:0-2900 GCA_044349145.1 Flavobacterium sp. | reverse complement strand
AACCACTGGTCTTCCGAAACGCAAATACACCGGACCATGATGATCGGCAATTGCGATTGTTGCCGCTTTGGTTTGGTTGTAATCACACGTATTGATTACCGTCATTCCGGGTAACATTTTCATCAACCCAATATCTTCCAAAATTTGGTGGGTCGCGCCATCTTCGCCCAATGTCAAACCCGCATGCGAAGCACATATTTTTACGTTTTTATCCGAATAGGCAACCGATTGTCTAATTTGATCGTAAACTCTTCCTGTAGAAAAATTAGCAAAAGTCCCTGTAAATGGAATTTTCCCGCCAATGGTCAAACCAGCTGCAATTCCAATCATGTTTGCTTCGGCAATTCCGATTTGGAAAAATCGTTCTGGATGATTCTTGATAAATTCATCTAATTTCAAAGAACCAATCAAATCGGCACATAAGGCAACCACATTTTCATTTTTTTGACCCAGTTCGGTCATTCCTGCTCCGAAACCCGAGCGTGTATCTTTACTTCCTGTATTGGTGTATTTTTTCATTTTTTTAATTTAATATTTATGCCACAAAGACGGTAAGGCACAAAGTTCTATGAAATAGAATATTAATAATCGCCTAAAGTTTCTGGATTTTGTGCTAGTGCAGTAGCCAACTGGTCGTTGTTTGGCGCTTTTCCGTGCCAAGCATGACTGTACATCATAAAGTCTACACCGTTCCCCATTTCAGTATGCAACAGAACACAAACAGGTTTTCCTTTTCCAGTTCTAGATTTTGCATCGCTCATTCCGGACAGAATGGCCTCAATATTATTTCCTTCTTTGATTTCGAGCACGTCCCAATCGAAAGCTTCAAATTTGGCTTTGAGGCTTCCCATGGCTAACACGTGATCTGTCGTTCCGTCTATTTGTTTTCCGTTGAGGTCGATGGTAGCAATTAGGTTGTCTACTTTTTTTGCCGACGCATACATAATCGCTTCCCAGTTTTGACCTTCTTGCAATTCGCCATCGCCATGAAGACTATAGACCAAATGCGAATCTTTATTCAATTTTTTTGCTTGTGCGGCACCAATGGCAACGGACATGCCTTGTCCAAGCGAACCCGAAGCAATTCGAACGCCAGGTAAACCTTCGTGTGTGGTTGGATGACCTTGCAAACGCGAATTGATGAGACGGAAAGTCGCTAATTCCGAAACTGGAAAATAGCCAGACCGTGCCAATACGCTGTAGAAAACGGGTGAAATGTGACCGTTGGAAAGGAAGAATAAATCTTCGCCAACGCCGTCCATATCGAAACCTGGTTTGCGGTTCATAATGTTTTGGTACAAAGCGACCATAAACTCTGTGCAACCTAGCGAACCGCCCGGATGACCAGAATTGACTGCGTGTACCATGCGAAGTATGTCTCTTCGAACTTGTGTTGTTAAGTCATTTAATTGTTGTGTGTTAGACATGTTTTGTAGTATAGATTAGTATCGCTCAAAAGTAAATCTAATTTAACCGAGAGGCAAAAGTTTTTTTGAATAGTTATTAAGGTTTTCGTATTGAAAACAATTCCTCAATTTAGGATAGGCTGCGTGAGGGATAGGAGCAAAGTGCCGTGCACTGCGGATAGCCCGACCCTTGTGGTCACGCCGTAATTTGGATTGTAAGACTTTAAGATTTTTTGACTTTAAGACTGAAAGATTATAAGAAACGACTGCGCCATTATAGATTGATTTCAAAATCTTAAAATCCTATAATCTTAGAATCTAATTTCTATCTTTGCCGACTGAAAAATTGCCCTTATGAAGTTTGACTTACTACAAAAAGATTCCCAATCGAAAGCGAGAGCCGGAACAATCACGACGGATCACGGTGTGATAGAAACCCCAATTTTTATGCCTGTGGGCACAGTGGCTTCGGTAAAAGGCGTGCACCAACGTGAACTCAAAGATGAGATTAATCCCGATATCATTTTGGGGAATACGTATCATTTGTACCTGCGTCCACAGACCGCTATTTTAGAACAAGCTGGTGGATTGCATAAGTTTATGAATTGGGATCGCAATATCTTGACGGATTCAGGCGGTTATCAAGTTTATTCTTTGTCTGCCAATCGTAAAATCAAAGAAGAAGGCGTGAAGTTTAAGTCGCATATCGACGGTTCTTATCACGTATTTACGCCCGAGAATGTGATGGAGATTCAGCGAACTATTGGTGCTGACATCATTATGGCATTTGATGAATGTACACCTTATCCGTGCGACTATCGCTACGCCCAACGTTCGATGAAAATGACGCATCGTTGGTTGGACCGTTGTATTAATCATTTGGAGAAACTTCCTTTTAAGTACGGATTTGAACAAACTTTCTTTCCGATTGTGCAAGGAAGTACGTATAAAGATTTGCGTATGCAGTCGGCGGAGTATATAGCGAATTCGGGTCAACAAGGAAATGCCATTGGTGGATTATCGGTTGGAGAACCTGCCGAAGAAATGTACGCTATGACCGAAGTGGTTTGCGATATTTTGCCAGAAGACAAACCAAGGTATTTAATGGGCGTGGGAACACCAATCAATATTTTGGAAAATATAGCGTTGGGAGTAGATATGTTTGATTGTGTGATGCCCACTCGAAATGCCAGAAACGGCATGTTATTTACTGCCAACGGAACAATCAATATCAAAAATAAAAAGTGGGAAGATGATTTTTCTCCGTTAGATGAAATGGGAATGACTTTCGTCGATACCGAATATACCAAAGCGTATTTACGCCATTTGTTTGCTGCCAATGAATATTTAGGAAAACAAATTGCCACAATTCACAATTTAGGTTTTTATATGTGGTTGGTTCGTGAAGCAAGAAAACATATCTTAGCGGGAGATTTTAGAGTTTGGAAAGAAATGATGGTGAAACAAATGAGCCAGCGATTGTAAGTTGTTTTA
>JBIKRP010000358.1:0-2907 GCA_044349145.1 Flavobacterium sp. | reverse complement strand
ATTCCTACTTGAATAGGTGTCAAATTGAGTTGCTTCGCCTTTTCCAAACGATCAGTATTCCAAAATTTGCGATACTCTTTAGCCATTTTGTCTCTAAACTTTATAGCCGAAGTGTTCCAGAAAAACTCATAAGAATTTGGAACAAAAAGACACAAAACATTCTCCCTCGTAAATCCGTTTTCGGTCAAAAATGGCGTATCCGTAATAGCGGTCATCAAACTCAAACTATCGGCTTCTATTTGAGAACCTATTCTACCGGCAAAATTCTCCAATCGTTCTTGATTATTGAAGGCTAAATTTACGGGCACATTCTGACGCAGCGAATTAATAATGTCATTGCTATTCATCCCTTTCTTTAAAAGAAATTTTCCAGATTTATCTTGACGGTCCGGATACGCTTTCTTGTTTGCTACTTTATCAAAACGATCCATATCCTCAATATAGGGACGCACTATTTCCTTTACTTGCTCGTAAGTGGCGTCTGACGGAATATATACATATACTTCATTTTCCGAAAAACGCGTGTTGTCTGAAAAAATGTCCCGATACATCATGTAGCCGTATCCCATTAATACTGTAATTACGACGACCGAAAGGATGGCTGCTATTCTCTTAAAATTCAAAATATTATTTTTTAGGATTGATTAACTGAAATAGAATTTCGTCTTTGTACTTCCCATCGACCAAATTCCATTGCTTCTTGATACCAATTTTTTGAAAACCAAATTTAGTAAAAAGCGCAAGACTAGCGGTATTCTCTTCGCCAATATTCGCATATAATTGATTTAAATTCAACTGCCGGAAAGCGTACTTAATGACCAAATCTAATGCCTCGCCACCCGCGCCTGAATTTCGATCTTCTTCATTCTGAATAACAATCCCAACACCTGCCCTATTATTCTTCGGATCGAAATCAAACAAATCTATGAGTCCAAGGGCGGGAAAATCTTGCTCTCGACAAATAGCCAAGCGCAGTTGCTTCGCTTCATAAATATCTTGATGGGCGTTTTTTAGGTATTGGCGAATCAAGAATCTACTATAAGGCGTTTGTGTATTACTCACTTCCCAAATCGATTCATTGTTTTCCATCACATACAAGAACTCCAAATCATTGGGCTCAAGTGCTCTCAAATAAATAGATTTCCCTTGTAGTGTTAGCATTCGATAGATCCTTTAAATACAAAAGTGGCTGGACCTTTCAAGCAAACATCGGTATAAGCATTCCCTTCTTTTACAAATGAAACTTCAAGCTTTCCGCCCTCTACAAAAATAACGATAGAATTCGCTGAAGTTTTACCTAAAGCATGCATCGCAATGGCAACTGCTGTCGCTCCCGTTCCACAAGACAAAGTTTCATCTTCAACGCCGCGCTCATAGGTTCGTATGGCAAAATTGCTGGCGTCTGTTTGCTTTACAAAATTGACATTGCTCCCTTTTTCACCATACAATTGACCATATCTAATTTGACTGCCAATCGCTTTTACATCGGTATTTCTCAAATCATCAACCAAAGTAACGTGATGCGGAGAACCGGTATTGAGAAAAACGTAATCCGATTGTATAGCAATATCAGCGACGTCGCTCATTTGAAGCGAAACAATATTAGGATCAAAGATTGTTGCGCGGTGTATCCCATCCACAGCAGAAAATACGGTATGTTCAGTAATTAATCCAAGTTGCTTTGCAAACGCTACGATGCATCTTCCACCATTGCCGCACATTGAACTCGGATTGCCATCGGAGTTATAATACACCATTTTGAAATCAGCATCAACATCATTTTCTAACAAAATCAATCCGTCACCGCCAATTCCAAAACGACGATCACACAAATGTTTCACCAAAGCATAATCTTCTTTTGGAAAAAAAAGGTCACGATTATCAATCATGACAAAATCATTTCCGGTGCCTTCGTATTTATAAAATGATATCTCCATAATGGGTTTGAAATAAACCAAAGGTACAAATTCTCACCAAAAATATTTGACAATTTTATTTAGAGTCATTCAATGTTCAATACTACAAAAGCAAAACCTAACAACTATGATTTGATGTGACATTTTGCAACTTTACAAATCAACTACCTTTAAAATGGAAAAAGGAAAACCGCTTCAGGAATAAAGCGGTTTTAATTTTCTTTAATAACAATAAAAAATAGCGGACTTTGAAATACTACCTCGTTGGACTAAATAAGTTAGTATTTTATAAGTTTGGCAGTTTGAAATTGACTAGCGGATTCTCTTTGTAACAAATACACGCCGTTTTCTAAAAACGAAACATCTAGTTGATTAGTTATATTCACGAATGATCTTATTAATCTTCCATTAACGTCAAAAATAGAAAGACTTCCAATCGCATCCTTTGTGCTAAAAGTTATAAAGTCGTTAGATGGGTTAGGAAAAAACAAAATGTTTGTACCATTATTAGTTACTTCCTCTGTACTTAAAATACCATTGCTTTCACAATCAGAATTTACAACTGTTTCAAAATTATCGTTAATAAGCGCTTGATTCTGAATGTAAACCTCTTGTTCTGCATCGCAGCAGATATAAGCAAGATTAGGATTTCCACTAAAATCGATATAATCTTCAATAGTGAAGTTCTTCAGCCTGAGCTCAGTCAGATTGTTATTAGCACAGGAGAGTATGTCTAAATTCTGAAAACTATTTAAATTTAGTGATATTAACTGGTTGTTTTCGCAATATAAATTTCTAACATAAGTAATTCCTCCAAAATTGATGTTCTGAAGTAGATTGTTTGGTACGAAAACATTATCTAAATTTACGTTATTGCTTAAATCTAAACTTGTAATTTGAGTATTGCTGATATACAGATTGGCCAGTAAAGGTTGATTAGACAAATTTATAGACGAAAGACCAAGATCTTGAGAAGTAACGTAACCGATTG
>JBIKRP010000357.1:0-2920 GCA_044349145.1 Flavobacterium sp. | reverse complement strand
GCGTTTTCTCATTCGACTTTTCAAGCTTTTCCACCTTAGGAAAATACGCAGGGAAAAAAGTGTGAATCGCATCTCCCAAAAGATGCTGCGCTACTTGAGCGGCACCTTCTTGTTCGCCTTCATATACCAATTCAACTTTGCCCGTGATTGCAGGAATGATACCCATAAAATCAGACAAACGCACGGTGGTATGATCTGAACCATTTTGCAGGGCACGACGTTCTGCCGTACTCACTAAATTTTCAAATGCCGTAATGCTCAAACGTGCACTCACGCCGCTTTTGTTGTCGATATATTCGCTTTCTCGGGCTTCAAAACTAATTTGCTCCAGAAGATCTTTAGCCAACGATGGAACGTAAACCAACTCGTTTTGTGTTTCATTTAAAGCCGCTTCTTGCGCTGTAATGGTTCTTGCAATAGCAATAGTCTCTGGATAATGCGTTAGAATTTGAGAACCGATTCGGTCTTTCAATGGCGTAACAATGCTGCCACGATTGGTATAATCTTCTGGATTTGCCGTGAATATAAATTGCATATCCAAAGGCATCCGCAATTTGAATCCACGAATTTGTATGTCGCCTTCCTGCAAAATATTAAAAAGCGCTACTTGAATTCTAGCCTGCAAATCTGGAAGTTCGTTGATTACAAAAATACAACGGTTCGCCCGTGGTATCATTCCAAAATGAATCACACGATCATCGGCATACGAAAGTTTCAAATTAGCCGCCTTAATCGGATCCACATCACCAATCAAATCAGCAACAGTAACATCTGGCGTGGCTAATTTTTCTGAAAAACGATCGCTTCGATGCAACCAGTCGATAGGCGTACCCTCTCCTTTTTCTGCAATCAAATCTTTCGCAAATCGAGAAATCGGATGCAAAGGATCATCATTGATTTCAGAACCAGCCACAATCGGAATATATTCATCCAACAATTCAATCATTTTCCTAGCCAATCGCGTTTTCGCCTGCCCTCGCAGTCCTAACAAATTGATATTGTGACGTGACAAAATCGCACGCTCCAATTCCGGAATGACCGTATTTTCAAAACCATGAACACCTTCAAAAACAGGTTTTCGCAATTTTATTTTCTCCCGAAGATTGTCCCGCAATTCGTCTTTAATACTTCTACTCACATATCCCGACTTAACTAGTGCTCCTAAAGTCGTACTTCTTTCTTTACTCATCTTACTTTTACTTATTTCTTGTCTCTTTTCTCTTGTCTCTTTTCTCTTGTCTATTATCTTTTATCTATTATCTATTATCTTTTATCAATTATCTTTTATCAATTATCTTTTATCTATTATCTTTTATCTATTATCTCTCGTCTATTATCTATTATCTCTAATTCTCTATCTCACTCTCTTCTTCCGATTCGCCTCATAATCTTCAAAAATCATTTCTCCCAAGCCCTTCAATCCAGTATAAAAAGCTTTTCCTTGATTGGCTTCTGTAAAATGATTCACAAACCGCTGCAAATACGGATCTTGCGCAATCATAAAAGTGGTAATGGGAATGTGTAATTTCCGAGCTTGCTGCGCTTGATTGTAGCACTTATCTACAATGTATTCGTCCAAACCGTTGCTATTCATATAATACGAGCCGTCACGTTCTCTAACGCAACTAGGTTTTCCGTCGGTGATCATAAAAATCTGTTTGTTGGTATTTCGTTTTCTTCGAAGAAGATCCATCGCCAATTGCAAACCCGCCACGGTATTGGTGTGATAAGGTCCCACTTTTAGATAAGGCAAATCTCGAATAGCAATGGTCCATGCGTCATTTCCAAACACCAAAATATCTAAAGTATCTTTCGGATAACGCGTTGTAATTAACTCAGCAAGAGCCATTGCGACTTTTTTCGCTGGCGTGATTCTATCCTCGCCATACAAGATCATACTGTGACTAATGTCAATCATCAACACGGTGCTCATTTGTGCTTTGAATTGCGTTTCCTCGACCACCAAATCATTTTCAGTCAACTGAAACGAATCGACGCCATTATTGATTTGTGCATTGCGCAGACTCTCCGTCAGGGAAATACGCTCGAGTCCATCGCCAAAATGAAACTCCCGAAACTCACCAGTGTGTTCATCGCCATTTCCGGCTTGTTTGGTTTTGTGGTTGCCCGTACCTGCTCTTTTTAAATTTCCGAAAATTTGATCTAAGGCTTGTTGACGAATGGCGCGTTCCGTTTTGGCAGTAATTCCCATTCCTGAACTCCCATCGTCTTTCAACTCCTCGCGGATGTAGCCTTTTTTCTTTAGGTCTTCAATAAAATCATCAATAGTATAGTTCTCATCCGTAAGTTGATATTCCTGATCAAGTTGCCGCAACCAGTCGATGGCCTCATCAAAATCGCCCGAAGTGTGGGTAATTAATTCTTTAAAAATAGGAAACAGTTTGTCAAACGGCGACAGATTTGGCGCCTGATAGTTCTTGAAAACAAATCCTTTTCTTACTTGATTTTCCATAGCTTATAAAAGTAGTTCTTTTGATAAAGTCGACTCAGATAACGAATATTAATTTTTAGTTAAAAGAATTTTCAACAGATTCATCTTTTTGTTTTGTCAGTTTATGTAGCTTTGTAATCAATCCTATTCCGCAACAAAATGAATCCCACCGTCAAGAGTTTATTTCCAAATTTTTCGAAAGAATTAATCGACGCAGTTGAAAATAATGCGACCTATCAAACGATTAAATCAGGCGAAGTCATTATGCGAACGGGGCAATATTTCAAAAATACAGTGCTTGTCTTAAGCGGGCAAATTAAAATTTATCGAGAAGACGATGACGGCGGCGAGTTCTTGATGTATTATCTACAACCGGGGCAAGCATGCGCCCTATCGATGATTTGCGCAACTAAAAATGAAAAGAGCCAAATTATGGCGAAAGTAATCGAAGACGCAGAATTGATCCTC
>JBIKRP010000356.1:0-2925 GCA_044349145.1 Flavobacterium sp. | reverse complement strand
TTCTAGTGCATTTATGATTAAAGAGAAAACGCTTCGCCCAAATAGAATTTAATCAGCGCATTATTATATAACAATTCGTATTTCGACTGAATCAATTGTGCTTGTGAATTGATATAAGTTGCTTTAGTGACATTCAATTCATTAATATTAATTTTTCCGAGTTCAAATTTTAAGGCATCCGCTTCGTAGCTTTTCTCCGAAAATTCAAACGCAATAGAAGAAGCTTCATTTTTCTTTATCGATGTCTTGGTGTCTGTGATGGCTTTCATTACCTCTTTCGAAAGTTCATTTTTTGCAATTTCGGTATCAACTTTTGACTGTTTGTAAAGCATTTTGCTAGTCTTAGATTTTGAATAATTATCCATTTGACTAAAAATAGGAATGATCAAATTCAATCTTAAGATATTGATTTCATTGTTTTTTAATTGCTCATTAAAGTCGAAAACTTCATCTGTATTTGTGTAATTCGCACCATATTGTGCACGCATTGTTAGCAATGGATACTTCGTAGATCTGGCGACTGCCAGTGCAGCTCTTGCTTTTTTCTCCCGTAATAAACTAATCTTGTAGGATGGATTGATCAGAATTGCTTTGTTGATAATGTCATACGGACTTTGTTCTATAGCAATATTATTGTCTAATTTCATAATTGGCTTAATCAAAACAATTTCTTTCTCTAATGGAATATTCATCAGTTGTTTTATACTAACCATATTGTCTGTAAGTCGATTCTGATTCGTCAGTAAGTTTAACTCTTCTGTTGCTTTTTGTGATTTTATTTTGAAGACTTCGCTTTCTGCTATCGATCCTGCATTAAATTTGAGAAGCGCCACTTCTAGTTGTTTTTCACTAGATTTAATTTGCTCTTGATTGGCCGAAATGATTTCTTGTAAATATAAAATTGTAATGAATTTCTCTGCCAAACTAATCGAAATTACATTTTCAACTCTTTTGATATTCTCTTGATTAATCTTGAATTCTTGTTTTGAATAACGGATGCTGTTTAAAGCAGAAAAACCAGCAAATAAATTGTAGTTGGCATTAATATATCCGATATAGTTCTTAATGTCAGTATTTACAAATAAATTGGTTTGTGGATCGACCTCTCGTCCCCAAGTATTTCTATTGTCTAAAGATCCAAAAAAATTAGGAAGTAGTTTTCCATAACTGGCGGTGTACTGGTATTTCGCAATTTTTTCACTATTCAAGGCACTTTTCAGTTGCAGATTGTTTTTTAGTGCCAAGTTCAAACAATCTTGGTACGTCATAACATCTTGTCCAAATGCAATGTTTGAAAGAATGAAAAGTAGTATGACTATTGTTTTTTTCATTGGAAATTAGTTGACGTTACTGTCAATTTTATTAAATAACTTTTTAATAATATACTGATATAACTGCATTCTTTCTATGATTACTTCTCCTTTAAGTTTGTATCCTGCTTTCAAATTGATACTTGGATTGTATTTTTTTATGGTCGCCAAACAGTAGAATGTTTTATCCACATCAGATGGCGATACATAAGTAATCTGTCCTTTTATGGCGCCATATCTATAGTAATTGTACGCGTCCAGTTTTAGGTTTATTTCTTGACCATTTTTAACGTATGCCAGGTCTTTTTCGTCCAAGATTACTTTCGCATAAAAGTGCTCTTTTTTCGGAGCAATGATCGTCAGTAAATCGCCTTTTGCAAGTATTTCTATATTCTGTCTTGAATTAAAAAGGTTTGAAATTGTTCCGTCAATGGTGCTAACAATGACCATTTTCTTCAACTCATCTGCGATATAGTTAAGATTATATTTTCCGTCTTTAATCTCAGTTTCTAGTTCAACTAATTCTCGCTGATAATTTTGCAATTCGTTGTCAACGTCAATGATGGTTCGCTGCAAATCATTTTTAGACCGTCTGTAATTGTTGTACAAGTTCTCGAAATCGTAATTCTTAGCACCGTAAGTAGATTTAACTTCCACTTGCGCTTTCCTGTCATCTAAGTTTTTGTTTTTAGTGTCAGTCATTTCATATCGCGAAATGGCTCCCTTTGCGTACAGTAACGAGTCTGTTTTGAACTTATCCGTCAAGATAGAACTTTGCTGCGAAGACAAATTCAATTTATTATTCAGCGCCGCAATTTCTAAAGCTGATTTTTTACGGTCCGTTTTATAAATCCCAGATTGAATCTTCAATAGTTGAAGTAACGAGTTTTTGCGATCCGTAGTGTTTGCAATCAATTTTTTGATGATACCGATTTTGTGCTCTTTCGAAGCTAGATCGGTATTCAAAACATTAAAATCAGATTCTGTCTTTTTGTTTTCTAACACAAATAAGGTATCGCCTTTTTTGACTTCTTGACCTTCTTTTACTGCAACCTTGAGTACTTTGACTTCGTTGGGCGCATTGATTTTTAATTGTGGTGTGTCTGAGTAGATTTGACCTTCCCTGAAACTAACAGTATCATTCAACCTCAAGGCAAAAATCAACACTAAAACAACAATTAAAAAAGCAACTAGAATTTTATTGAGTATCTTAATAAAATTGATCGACTTCGTGTTGTAAAATGTAGAGTTCTCCATTTGTTATTTTGTATTTTTTCGTGAAGTTAATGTTTTTGATAGGTTCATGTGAAATGATAATGTACGTTTTATCATTGTCGGCGTCAATTAATGACTCTACTTTGCTGCGAGATTCGACGTCCATTCCGGAAAGTACTTCGTCTAGAATGATAATCTCTGTAACGGCAAACAAAGCGCGAAGCAAAAGAATTTTCTTGCGTTGTCCAGTGGATAAGTTTTTACCATTTTCATTAATAATAAAATCCAACCCATCTTCTTTAGATGCGATGAAATCATAAAAATTGATCTCCTTAGCTTTGTCTAAAATGTCTGAGATACTGATGTCTTTTCCTAAAGCAATATTATTATAAATACTGTC
>JBIKRP010000038.1:0-10172 GCA_044349145.1 Flavobacterium sp. | reverse complement strand
ACTTTCTGGAATTGTTGCTCATTATGTCCCAAATTATTTGCAGAAAAATAGACTTCCCTCATTAGAAACAAATTGCATTGAAGATTGGGAAACGAAAGTTGATGCGATTGTTGACGAAACAATTAATGAAAACATGACAGTGATTTCAGGAATTCCGTCTTGGGTTCAAATGTATTTTGAAAAGTTGCAGGAGAAATCTCAAAAACCTGTAGGAACGCTATTTAAGAATTTCAATCTGTTTATTTACGGTGGCGTAAACTACGAGCCTTATCGTGCTAAATTTGAAAATTTAATCGGACGAAAAGTCGATAGTATCGAATTATTTCCAGCATCGGAGGGTTTCTTTGCCTATCAAGATTGTCAGAAGGAGAAGGGAATGTTGCTGCTCTTAAATTCAGGAATCTTTTATGAATTTATAAGAGTAGATGAATTTCACAATGAAAATCCAAAGCGTCATACGATAGGCGAAGTAGAAATAGGTGTCAATTATGTCTTGATCATTTCCACTAATGCAGGACTTTGGGCTTACAATATCGGTGATACGGTGCAGTTTACTTCGACGAATCCTTATCGCGTTATTGTTTCTGGAAGAATCAAACATTTTATTTCTGCTTTTGGTGAGCACGTTATTGCGAAAGAAGTGGAACAAGCGATGCAAGAAGCGCTGACCGGGACAGCAATTCGAATTAATGAATTTACAGTTGCGCCACAAATCACCCCGAAATCGGGATTGCCCTATCACGAATGGTTTATCGAATTTGAGAATCTGCCAGAAGACGAAAGCAGTTTTATTGAAGCTATCGATCAATCGATGAGAGCTCAAAATGTCTATTACGACGATTTGATTCAAGGAAATGTTTTGCAAAAACTAAAAATTACTAGAGTAGTAAAAAATGGCTTTCAAGACTATATGAAATCAATAGGAAAACTAGGCGGTCAAAATAAAATTCCCAGATTAAGCAACGATAGAGCCATTGTTGATAAGCTACAAAGTTACTAAGAGATGAAATTCACACTATTTTTTATAACTTTTTTTTGTTTTGGATGTGTGGTCATGTCGGCTCAAATCAACGGAGTTGTTATTGATCATGTAACAAAAAATCCAATTCCCTATGTCAGCATTTGGGTTGAAAATGAAAACAATGGCGCAACCGCAGAGGAAAATGGTGCGTTTCAAATGACTTATTCTGGAAAAGGTAAAAATTTGATTTTTTCTGCTTTGGGTTATGAAAAGAAAATAACATCAATTTCAAGTGAAATGAAAGTGGAATTAATTCCAAGTACCATTGAACTTAAAGAAGTCGTACTTACAAAGAAATATGGCACTAGAGAGATAGAAATAGGAGAGACAGACAGTCCGTTTTTGCAAGCTTATGAAAATGGACCTCGAATAGACATCAAGTTTTTTCCCTACAAAGCAAAGTATAAAAAAACAAAATTTATCAAACAAGTTGTTTTAAATACAGATAGCAGAATTGAAGAAGCGACCCTTAAATTACATTTTTATAAGGTAGGTCCAGAAGGTTTGCCTGGAGATGAACTTCTAGAAAAGGAATTTATTGCCACGGTTAATAAAGGAGTAAAAAAGACATTATTCAATTTATCCGCTTTTGATTTGAGAATGCCAAAAAATGGTCTTTTTGTGGGTTTTGAGCGACTCAAAATCGAAAAGAACAAAGCCGAGAAGTCGATTCGAGATGCGAACACCGGCACCAATACTATTCAAACCACATTTTATCCATTGATACTTTACAATAGGGTGGAAAGGGATTTCCAATATACATTTATTGGAGGCAAATGGACCAGAGAATCACTTTCTGTTGTTCCAGGCGAACCAAGCAAAACAACTATTTATGAGCCAGCAATTAACCTGATTCTTGTAAACTAACAGATAAAAAACATACATTTGCACCTTTAGAGGCTAAATTCGTGAAAAACAGACCTAATTTGAGAAGGAAGATTGCGAATTGTTCTTAAAAATCAAAATTATTAATGAAAGAAATAAAAAACATTGTACGTTCGAGAGCACAAGAATCATCAAGTGCTGTTGAAAAATTGTACATTACCATGCGCCACCTATTTAACAGAGGATTCTACAAACCGATGGGCGTATCAGGTGAAACTTTAAGAGAAGCATTATTATCGCTACGTCCAGAAATTTATGGAAGTATAGCAGAAGAAAAAGTGGAGTTGGATGGGCTTTTGTACGTTATTGAACGACTTCCGATCGGGATTGAAGAATGTCGATTTATCAATTTAACTTCTGATGAAGGCTATTCCAAATCACACTTCAAGACCATTATCCCGCCAAAAAGAAGACGTAATTGTTATCGAATAGATGACGAACAAATGAATGTCGAAATAACAAGAGGGCGATCAGACATTTATGACATATTAACCCACTTGACCTTTATTTTTATTGAATCACATAAGATTAAGGATCGAATTCTAATCGATGAAAGCGGAGAAGTAACGCGTGACTGGCAAAAATTGGCGCAAGCTGTTTTGCAAAACAAAAAGTTAACTTTAATAGAGAAAGAAAAAACAATTTCTCATACCGCTAATATCTTAGGACGTACTTTTTCAGAAGTTCTTGATATTTACGATGCTTTTGGGACTACAGAAAAACCAGATCGTTTCTTACATGTAATCTATTGGTTAGGAAAATTGGCCATTGAAGAAGTTGTTGAAAATAATAAAAGAACCATTACGTTTAGCCCGATTTTAAGAGAACGTTTGGGGCATCATATCCACGGGGAAATATGGGCGAACAACATCAAAGATGTTTTAAAAAACAACAGTCTTTTAGACAGGCCAATTCACATTATTAGCGCCAATATGCATAGCGTGATGAATTCGATTTTCGCCACTCATGTGCTGAAAGCAAAGTACAAAGACCAAACAGATTTTTTCATTTATGAAGAATTAAGTAAATCTGGCGCAAATGATATTAGAGATAAAGTAACCTCTTTCGCAGAGCAACACGGAATGATTTCTTTGCCAGATAATTCAGGAACAAACATCGATGTTCAAATTTTTGACACCGCTAAAATAGATTGGAAAAAATCTGCATTTCCTTCGGCCAAGATAGGCAAATCCCAGCCAGTAATTATTGTTATGGATTATGCTTTTGGAGAACAAGCCTACGAAACTATTGATGAATTATTGAAACCTTTTCAAGAAACCAAACATAAAAAAGTATTTCTAAATGTCGAGTCTGTTTCGATTATGGGAAAGGCAGGAATTCTGCAAGGAGGTAAAGGCGACATTATGATTCCATCAGCGCATATCAACGAAGGCACGGGCGATAATTATCCTTTTGAAAATGAGTTGACGGCCGCTATGTTGGATGGTAATGGAATTCCAGTTTTTGCCGGACCTATGGTGACCGTTTTGGGAACCTCGTTACAAAATAAAGATTTATTGAAATTTTTCCATGACTCAACCTGGGGTGTTATTGGCTTAGAAATGGAAGGTGCGTATTACCAGAAAGCAATTCAATCGGCATCCAAGATTAGAAAAAGTATCAACCCAGATGTAAAAGTGAGATACGCTTATTATGCGTCGGATAATCCTTTAGAAACAGGAAGTACGCTGGCATCCGGGGGATTAGGGACAACGGGAGTTAAGCCAACTTATTTGATAACAATAAAAATATTAGAACAAATTTTCAACGTAAATTAGATTATAATATGAACACAAACGATAATAAAAACATTAACGACCAAGAGATAGATATCACTTCAGTTTTAAAAGGAGTTTCTGTTTTTTTTCAATCAGCAAGTAGAAGAATTTACCACATGATTCAATTTGTATTGAAGCGCTTTGTAGTTCTTGCAGTTCTACTTGTACTTGGTTTCGGAATGGGTCTTTATTTAGACAACACAAAGAAAACTTATAACAATTCTATAATTGTAAGAACAAATTTTGGGTCTTCAGATTATTTGTATAATAAGATTGACTTACTTTTTTCGAAAATTAATGATAATGACACAGTATTTTTAAAATCAATAGGCATCAAGGACCCGAATCAACTAGCTTTTATTGAAATTCATCCTGTTGTAGACATTTATGGCTTTATTAGAAATAATACTACTGAGGAGAATGAAAATAATTTAGAAGTTTTAAAATTGTTGGCTGAAGACGGAGACATGAAAACCCTTATTAGGGAGAGAACAACTAGTAAGAATTATGATTTTCATGTAATAAACTTTATTGCTAAATCGCGTAACAAAAGAGAAGAGATTGTAGAACCATTGTTAAAATATCTTGATAATAATGAATATTATAGTAACGCGAAAGCAGTTTATATAGAAAACGGTAAATCAAAGATTGAAGCAAATAAAGCAATGATTGCACAAATCGATGGATTGCTAAGTACCTTTGCAAAAGAGAACTTGCAAAGTGGACTAAGTGATAAGTCGGTTTATATAAATGAGAATTCACAAATAAATGATCTTATAAAGACAAAGGATGCTATGGTTGGTGAAATAGGATATATTAAGAGAGAATTACAAAGCCACGATAAAGTAATTAAAGAAAGCAGCAGTACTCTTAATGTATACAATACAAGAACAATTTGGGGTAAATTTAAAGTTGTGTTACCGGCCATATTTATTTTATTATATCTTTTTATAGTAGGGTTTGTCAATTTTTATAAAAAACAAGCTGCGCTTTACCAAGAAGAAAAACTTTAACATTTCTAACTTATGAAAGGAATTATTTTAGCAGGAGGTTCAGGAACCCGGTTGCACCCTTTAACATTAGCAGTAAGTAAGCAACTAATGCCTATTTACGACAAGCCAATGATATACTATCCGTTGTCTACTTTGTTGTGGAGCGGAATTAACGAAATTTTGATTATTTCAACTCCACATGATGTTCCTTTATTCCGTCAACTTTTAGGAGATGGAAAAAGCTTAGGTTGTCGATTTGAATACGCTATTCAAGAAAACCCTAATGGCTTGGCAGAGGCGTTTATTATTGGCAAAGATTTTATAGGATCTGATAAAGTAGCGCTAGTTCTCGGAGATAATATATTTTACGGTACAGGCTTGTCGGACTTATTGTTAGCGAATAACAATCCAGATGGAGGAATAATTTATGCCTATCATGTTCATGATCCAGAACGGTATGGCGTAGTTGATTTCGATTCGATGGGCAATGTGTTATCTATTGAAGAGAAACCAGAAAAACCTAAATCAAACTTTGCTGTTCCTGGAATTTATTTTTATGACAATGATGTGGTAAATATTGCTGCTGAAATAAAGCCAAGTCATCGAGGAGAATTGGAGATTACAGATGTCAATAAAGAGTATTTGAAAAGAGGTAAGCTTAAAGTTAGTATTCTAGACAGAGGTACAGCTTGGTTAGATACTGGAACTTTCAACTCTTTAATGCAGGCCAGCCAGTTTGTTCAAGTTATCGAAGAGAGACAAGGGCTTAAGATTGGAGCTATTGAAGAAGCAGCATATAAAATGGGTTTTATTACTTCCGATGAATTAGTAGAATTGGCCAAACCATTACTAAAGAGTGGTTACGGCAATCATCTTTTAAGCTTAGTTTAGTTTATGAATTTTACACCAACTAATTTAGAAGGCTGTTTTGTTCTCGAGCCGAAAATAATAAAGGATGAACGGGGATATTTTATGGAAAGTTTTAATGAAAATACTTTTCAAAAGGCCTTAGGAATTAAAATACATTTCGTCCAAGACAATCAGTCCTTTTCTTCAAAAGGCGTTTTAAGGGGACTTCATTATCAGGTTGGAGACCACGCACAGTCCAAACTAGTTCGTGTATTAACAGGTGAAATTTTGGACGTTGCGGTTGATATAAGACCAAATTCGACAACTTTCGGAAAGTACTTTTCCGTAGTGCTGTCGGTAGAAAATCAAAAACAACTTTTCATTCCTGCAGGTTTTGCCCACGGATTTCTTGTTTTAAGTGAGTCCGCGACCCTTTATTATAAATGCGATAACTTTTATAACAAGGAGTCAGAAGGAGGCATTATTTATAACGATCAAACACTAAATATCAATTGGGGAGAAGAAGAAACGAATTGGATTATTTCTGAAAAGGACAAAAGTCTTCCTTCTCTTGAAAATTCGAAAAAAATATGATAGTTATTGTGCTTGGTGCAGGGGGACAACTAGGACAAGCAATCCAATCTATATCTTCAAATGCCGCAATTCAATTCCATTTCTTTGATTCACATCAATTGGATATTACAAATAGCGAAAAGGTCAGCGTTGTTTTTGATGAACTAAAGCCGGATTTTTGCGTAAATGCAGCGGCTTATACAGCGGTTGATAAAGCAGAAATAGAAACCGAAAAAGCAGATTTAGTTAATCGAATTGCAGTAAAGAATATTGTCGATGCTTGTCTAAAGCACAATACCACTTTGCTACATGTTTCAACGGATTTTGTTTTTGATGGAGAAAAGAAAGTTCCATATCTAGAATCTGACCCAGCGAACCCAACAGGAATATACGGCGTATCGAAAAGAAATGGCGAGATTGAAATCGAACGTTCGATGTCAAAGTACTTTATTGTCAGAACCTCGTGGTTATATTCAGATTTTGGGCATAATTTCAAAAAAACAATGTTGAGGTTGGCCAAAGAAAAAGAGAGTTTGAGCGTTGTCAACGACCAAATAGGCTCACCAACAAACGCACTTGACTTGGCTGCGGTCCTAATAGAAATTCTAAAGAGCAGAAGCGAAAATTACGGAATTTATCATTTCAGCAACAAAGGATTTACTAGCTGGTATGGATTTGCAAAGAAAATTTTCGAAGTCAATCATGTCTCTATTGATTTGAAAGGAATTTCAACTTCAGAATACCCAACTCTTGCTAAACGTCCAAAATATAGTGTTTTAGACACATCCAAAATCGAAAAGGAGTTCAACATTTCCATAAAAAGCTGGGAAGAAGCCTTGCAATAAAATTGAAAAAGGAGGAACATTTATGTTCCTCCTTTTATTTTGTTATCTTTTAATCACTTTAAATATTCTCTCTCGATTTTCTTTATTTGATAATTTTAGAAAATAGATACCACTTGGCACATGTTTTACGTTGATTACAGAACCTTTTATTGAGTCCTCTTGTATTAGTTTACCATCAACCGAATAAACTGTAAACGTGCCATTCAATAACGAACCATTCACATTGATAATATCCAAAAATGGATTTGGGTAAATAGAGATGTTTTTGAATTGATTTTCATTGCTACTTAATAATTCTTCCACGGTAATAATAACTTCGAAAGAAACACTACCTCCAAGGTTTGCGGCAGTAACTGTATAGGAAGCCGTCTCACTAATTGTTGTTGGCGTTCCAGAAATAACTCCAGTTGTAGCATCAAAAGCAAGTCCATCAGGCAAACTCGGTGAAATACTGTAGCTTAAAACAGCACCAAGTACCGTAGGAGTTAAATCAGAAATTGCAGTTCCAACAGTAAACACATTTGGAGAAGGATAACTAAGACCACTTGGAGCTGCATCATTGACGGCGATCTGCATCTCGAAAGAAACGCTACCTCCAGAGTTGAAGGCCGTTACGATGTATGAAGTGGATGCGCTAATTGTCGTTGGAGTTCCAGAAATCACTCCAGTTGCAGTATCAAAAGCAAGCCCATCAGGCAAACTCGGAGAAATGCTGTAGCTTAGAACAACGCCAAGAACCGTTGGAGTTAAATCAGAAATTGCAGTTCCAACAGTAAACACATTTGGAGAAGGATAACTAAGACCACTTGGAGCTACATCATTGACTGTGATTTGAATCTCAAAAGTAACGCTACCTCCAGAATTAAAAGCTGTTACGGTGTAGAAATCAGTGTCGCTAATTGTCGTTGGAGTTCCAGAAATAGCACCAGTTGCAGTATCAAAAGCAAGCCCATCAGGCAAACTTGGAGAAATGCTGTAGCTTATAACAGCACCAAGAACCGTTGGAGTTAAATCAGAAATTGCAGTTCCAACAGTAAACACATTTGGAGAAAGATAACTAAGATCACTTGGAGCTACATCATTGACAGTGATTGACAAGGTAAAAGAAACGCTACCGCCCGAGTTGAAAGCTGTTACGATGTAGGAAGCAGCTGCACTAATTGCCGTTGGCGTTCCAGAAATCACACCAGTCGCGGTATCAAAAGCAAGTCCATCAGGCAAACTCGGAGAAATGCTGTAGCTGATAACGTCACCTAAAATTGTCGGAGTTAAATCAGAAATAGCAGTTCCTCTGATGAATATATTAGGTGTAGGATAACTCAAAGTATTCGGCGCAATATCATTTATTGTTATGTCTACGGCAAAAGAAGTGGAACCACCAGAGTTAAAAGCTGTCACAGTATAAGTAGCTGTTGCGCTAATTACTGAAGGTGTTCCAGAAATCACACCAGTCGCAGTATCAAATGCAAGGCCATCAGGCAAACTCGGCGAAATGCTATAACTAGTCACTGCTCCACCAGAAATAGTTGGATTTAGACTTGAAATAGTAGTTCCTCGGTTAAATACGTTAGGTGAGTTGTAACTCAAAGCACTCGGCGCGACATCATTCACCGTAATAACCACATCAAATGTAGTGGAACCTCCAGTATTAATAGCGGTTACCGTGTAGGTTGAAGAAGCAGAAATAGCCGTTGGCGTTCCAGAAATCACACCCGTTGTAGTATTAAAGGACAATCCATTTGGTAAAGCAGGTGCAACGCTATAACTAGTCACTGCGCCACCAGAAATAGTTGGATTTAGATTTGAAATGGTAGTTCCTCGGGTAAATACGTTAGGTGAGTTGTAACTCAAAGCACTAGGCGCCACGTCATTTACTGTGATCACCACTTCAAATGTAGTAGAACCTCCAGTATTAGTAGTGGTTACCGTATAAGTAGTTGTTGCACTAATTGCCGTTGGCGTTCCAGAAATTACACCTGTAGTAGTATTAAAAGACAATCCAAGAGGTAAAGCAGGCACGATGCTATAACTAGTCACTGCTCCACCAGAAATAGTTGGATTTACGCTTGAAATATTAGTTCCCAAAATAAATAAATTAGGAGAAGGATAACTCAAGGAGTTAGGGGCAATATCATTTACAGTGATTGACAAAGTAAAAGAAACAGAACCACCCGAATTCATCGCCGTTACAGTATAAGAAGTAGTGTTCACAATTCCTGTTGGAGTTCCGGAAATGATTCCCGTTGCCGTATCAAAAGCAAGTCCATCAGGCAAACTCGGAGAAATGCTGTAGCTGATGACGTCACCTAAAATTGTAGGAGTTAGATTAGAAATAGCAGTTCCTACGGTGAATATGATAGGTGTAGGATAACTCAAAGTATTCGGTGCAATATCATTTATTGTAATGTCTATGGCAAAAGAAGTGGAACCACCAGAGTTAAAAGCCGTCACGGTGTAAGTAGATGTTGCACTAAGTGCCGTTGGCGTTCCAGAAATTACACCCGTTGCAGTATCAAAAGACAATCCACCAGGCAAAGCGGGCGAAATGCTATAACTAGTCACTGCTCCACCGGAAATAGTTGGATTTAGACTTGCAATAGTAGTTCCTCGTGTAAACACGTTAGGCGAGTTGTAACTCAAAGCACTAGGCGGCACGTCATTCACCGTAATGACCACTCCAAATGTTGCGGAACCACCAGTATTAGTAGCCGTTACCGTGTAGGTTGAAGAAGTAGAAATAGCTGTTGGTGTTCCAGAAATCACACCCGTTGTAATATTAAAAGACAACCCATTTGGTAAAGCTGGCGAAATACTATAACTAGTGACTGCTCCACCAGAAATAGTTGGATTTAGACTTGAAATATTAGTTCCCAAAATAAATAAATTAGGTGTTGGATAACTCAAAGTATTTGGAGCAATATCATTTATTGTAATGTCTATGGCAAAAGAAGTGGAACCGCCAGAGTTAAAAGCTGTCACGGTATAAGTAGCTGTTGCACTAATTACTGAAGGCGCTCCAGAAATCACACCCGTTGCAGTATTAAAAGACAATCCATTTGGTAAAGCAGGTGAAATGCTATAACTATTCACAGTTCCGCCAGAAACAGTTGGATTTAAACTTGAAATAGTAGTTCCACGTGTAAAAACGTTAGGCGAGTTGTAACTCAAAGCACTCGGCGCCACGTCATTCACTGTGATCACCACTCCAAATGTTGTTGAACCACCAGTA
>JBIKRP010000354.1:0-2956 GCA_044349145.1 Flavobacterium sp. | reverse complement strand
GGTAAAGGAACTTCGGTTCCGTTAATTCCATCAACGGTAAAGAAACCGGCTCCAATGGGTAATGCTTCAGCACAAGTGTCTTGGGCTATCATGTTTTGCACCATTACAAGCAACAAGATAAGAGTAGTAATTTTTTTCATAGTAATTTGTTTTCGATTGTAAATTGCGTTTTTGCTTTGGTTTTATTATTGACAGTCTTCTAGCGAATTAATCCACTGTCCCATCAACGCAATGCCTTCGTCATGTAGCATGGTTCTTCCATGCAGCGGCATTCTAAATGTTTCGTTTGTGGTATTGATTCTATAAAATAACATGGATCGTTCTGTGCTTCCTGGTTTTACAATTGTATTTAAGTCAGACGGGAAATTCTGCATGTCTTGGGTATCAACGCAAGCCCCCATATTGGTGTTTCCAACGCCATTTGCGAGTCCAGTTTCGCTATATGCAAATCGCATTGGTCTGTAATCACAATGTCTGTCAGTAGTATGGCAATGCGCACAATTGATGTCTACGTAAGATCGCGCTCTTTGCGAAATTGTTTTTGTAAGATCGCGGTAATCTACTGTTGTGTTTTCTTCCGAAGGTAAAGTGAAATTAGAATTTAGATAGCCGACTTGCATCCATCGTGTCAATTGATTTCTAGTGCTTGTTCCGTAGTTGTAATTGTAATTTAGATTTTGCGGTTTAATGCCAATAGGTATATAAGTAGTTTGAACTTCATTATTTACCAATTCTTGTCTTTTGTGACAAACTACGCATTGTGCTTCTGAAGGAATTCGGTATTCAGTGCTTCTTAGTTGGTTGTTTTCATCCATCCAAGATACAGGGGTAAAACTTCCTTCCAAGCTAAAAAATGCTTCAGTTTGCTCGTCGTTCCAGACATAATCGGCAAATATCCAACCTGTTGATTTTCTAATCATTAGGCGTGTTTCAATGATTCGCGTCGTATTGTTTGGCAACACATTATCGTAGTAGAAGGTTTTTATAAGGACTGCTCCAATCGGCAATTCAAGTACTTTGTTATCTCCATTGTAGGTTGCTTTGGTTCCTTTTGGCATCCAAACAAATCGTTTTTTATGAGCATAATCTGAAAACAAAGAGCTTGCAGGTTCGTATGGAATCACTCTGTAACCCGGTTTTTGGTCTTTCATAGCACCAACAAAGAATTTGTAATCGGATAATCTAGGAAAAGGAGTTTGCGCTAAATCAAATCGAATTGGACCACTTACTGTCGAACCATTAATTCTATTGGCGGAATCAGCAGTGTCAATATAATCATCATCCTCGTTTTTAGAGCACGAAAGAATTAAAATTGTTAATGAAATTAGGCAAAAGGCGATTGGGTAATATCGTTTCATTTCTATGAATAATAAGTTTCAAAAATAACAAAACATTTAAGATTTATGTTATTTTTTGAGATAAAATTCAGAGAAAGTAGTTGTATGTAAGATATTTAACAATTGTTCTATGGTTTTAACGAAAGCAGCACACGGTATTTTTGCAACAAGGCTTTTGCGTCAATGGAGGAAGAATGATACTTTTCTTCGTGAAGATCTCTCTCTTTCCGTAAATCGATTTGCTTGATGCAATTGATGAAACGGCGAACATCTTCTTCATATCGTAATTCTAATCCAGGAACCGTTGCGTTTTTGCCATTTTCGTCTTTGGCAACCATCGTAAAATAGGAAGAGTTACAATGTTTTATTTTTCCAGTTTGAATATTTTCTGCTTCAACTTTAACGCCAACAATCATAGAGCTATTCCCAACATAGTTGACCGCTGCTTTTAGGGTAACCAATTCGCCGACTTCAATCGGATTTATAAAATCAACGCGATCAACCGAAGCGGTTACACAATATTTTCCTGAAAATTTCGAAGCACTAGCAAAAGCAACCTGATCTAACAATGAAAGAATATATCCTCCGTGTATTTTGCCGCTAAAATTGGTGTGCGTAGGTAACATTAATTGTGTAATACTTACATGAGACGACGAGACAAGTTTGTAATGAGATTTTTCCATAAAAAATTTAGACTATTATAAATGTTCATTTTCGTCAGTTTCCGCTCTTTTCAAAACCGATTCAGGCAATGATTTTTTTGCTTTTGCCCCCATTTTTTTGAGCTTTTCTATGCTTGTTATTAGATTGCCTTTTCCATCAACCAATTTATTCATCGCGGCATCGTATTCGGTTTTGGAGTCTTTAATTTTGTTGCCTACTTTTACCAAATCTGCTACAAATCCTTCAAATTTATCATACAAAGCACCAGCCTGACGCGCAATTTCGTAGGCGTTTTCTTGTTGTTTTTGATTGGTCCACATGCTATCAATAGTGCGTAAAGTTGCTAGTAAAGTCGATGGCGTAACAATAACAATATTCTTCTCGAAGGCTTTATTATAGAGTGTAGTCTCTTCATTTAAAGCAATGGCAAAAGCGGGTTCAATTGGAATAAACAGTAAAACAAAATCAGGGCTTTCCATTTGATACAAATCGTGATAATTTTTTTCTCCCAATTGATCGACATGTCGCTTTATTGAATTGATATGCTCGCGCAGGTAGCCCATTCTCAGATTGTCATCTTCTTCGTTGCTGAATTTTTCATAAGCAGTCAATGATACTTTTGAATCCACAATCATTTTTTTACCATCAGGCAAATTAATCACCACGTCTGGAAATACACGTTGCCCGTCTTCTGTAGTGTGCGCTTGTTGCACATAGTATTCCCGATCTTTTTCTAAACCTGATTTTTCTAAAACGCGTTCTAAAACCAGTTCGCCCCAATTGCCTTGCATTTTGCTGTCGCCTTTTAGTGCTTTAGTTAAATTGACAGTCTCTTTACTCATTTGAGCATTCATCTCACTTAAACCTAAAATTTGCTGACGTAAAGCAGCATGATAATCGATACTTTCTTTATGAGTGTCTTCTACCTTTTTTTCAAATAACTGAATCTTATCTTG
>JBIKRP010000353.1:0-2959 GCA_044349145.1 Flavobacterium sp. | reverse complement strand
GGCGGATCCCGAAGAAGAACTGATTTACGTCTTTTTGTCTAATCGAACTTATCCGGAGTCTACAACCAATTCGCTGTCAAAAGAGAATATTCGGGAAAATATTCAGAAGGTGATCTACGATGCAATTATTAGATAATTTTCAACTTGATTATAATATTTCAAAATCGCAAATTACCTTGTCTAAAAATAATTTACATTTGTTAAATACTAATTACTTCTTATGAGAAAATATTTTGTTTATCCTGTTTGTTTTTTGCTGGTTTTTAATTTGATTTTATCGTCATGTTCTCCAGAAAGTGATTCGAACGATACCAATTCAATAGGAGCTCTTTCAATTACCACTATAGAAGCTTCGCTCATCAACAAAACAACGGCGAAAGTTGGTGGTGTGCTACTATCAGCCGGTGGACAAACCGTGACTTCGCGTGGTGTCTGTTATTCAACAAATCCAAATCCAACAATTGAAGATACAATAATTTCAAATCCTGGATGGATTGGAACGTTTGTTTGCCAATTAACAGGGCTAACTGCTGCAACACAATACTATGTTCGCGCTTATGCGTCAAATCCTTCCGGTCTTGTTTATGGTCAAGAAATTACATTCACCACAACGACCGAAGCACTTTCGCCACCATTTGTTTCAACGGAAGTGGCATCGGCAATTACGCAAACAACTGCTAATAGTGGTGGTAATGTTATTTCTGCTGGAGGAACCGAGATCTTAGCAAGAGGAATTTGTTGGGCAACAACAGAAAATCCAAGTTTACTGAACAATGTAGTGGATGCACCTGGAACCACTGGAGCTTTCGTTAGTGCATTAATTGGATTAGATCCAGAAACAACTTATTATGTCCGTGCCTTTGCTACTAATAGCGTCGGAACCAGTTATGGAAATCAAATTACATTCACAACGGCAAGTGACGCTGCAGGTGTCCTGCCTACAATCGAAACTTTCGAGGCTACCGACCTAACACAAACAAGCGCAGTTAGTGGCGGCGATGTAATATCAATTGGCGACTCACCTTTAACAGCGCGAGGAATTTGCTGGTCAATAACTGATAATCCAACGATTACAGATAATGTTATTACAGATCCAGCAACAACAACTGGAGAATTTATTAGCCTTATCGAGGGTTTGACACCTGGAACAACGTACTATGTTAAAGCATTTGCAACCAATGCTACCGGCACTTCGTATGGTGATTTAATATTCTTTACAACTCCATTATAGTAATATTTGTTATTTAAAAGTACTTTTTAACGTAACTTTTCGAACTTGGAGTTACTAGTTTCACTAAATTCGTTGAACTAAAAATCAACTATGAAAATTGCTATTGTCTGTTATCCTACTTTTGGCGGAAGTGGTGTAGTTGCTACTGAACTGGGCCTAGAATTAGCTAGACGCGGACACGAAATACATTTTATTACTTATAGTCAGCCTGTTCGTTTGGCGCTTTTAAATCCGAATGTGCATTATCACGAAGTAAACGTTCCTGAATATCCACTTTTTCATTATCAACCTTATGAATTGGCTTTGTCGAGCAAGTTGGTTGATATGGTTAAGTTATATAAAATCGAACTCATGCACGTGCATTATGCCATCCCACATGCCTATGCGGGCTATATGGCAAAACAAATGCTTAAAGAAGAAGGAATTGATATACCGATGGTTACCACACTTCACGGTACAGATATTACTTTAGTTGGAAATCATCCGTTCTACAAACCAGCAGTTACCTTTAGTATCAACAAATCCGATATCGTAACTTCTGTCTCTGAGAATCTTCGACAAGAAACGTTGAAATTGTTTACTATCACTAACGATATTGAAGTGATACCTAATTTCATAGAGCTAAACAAAAACATTGACGATACCACCATTCCGTGTTACAGGTCCGTAATAGCGAACGACAACGAAAGAGTGGTCACACACATTAGTAATTTTAGAAAAGTAAAAAGAATCCCTGATGTGATCAAAATATTTCATCAAATTCAGCAAAAGATTCCCGCTAAATTAATGATGGTGGGCGATGGGCCTGAAAAAGAAAAAGCCGAACGTTTGTGCCAAGACTTAGGGATTCAAGACAAAGTGATTTTCTTTGGAAATAGTAATGAAATAGACCGAATCTTGAGCTATTCTGACTTGTTTTTATTGCCTTCTGAAACCGAGAGTTTTGGTCTAGCGGCATTAGAAGCAATGGCGCTCAGCGTTCCAGTGATATCAAGTAACTCAGGTGGATTACCAGAAGTTAATTTTGATGGCATTTCAGGCTATTTGAGTAATGTTGGAGATGTAGAAGGCATGGCAGCAAACGCCATTAAGATCCTGCAGAATAACGAAACGCTGAATAATTTCAAATCAAATGCGTTGACCACTGCAAAAAAATTCGATATCCAGAATATTCTACCACTTTATGAAGAACTGTATTTACGAGCAATTTCAATTTATGCATAAGTACAAGTCTACCTTAAAGAAAGGAGCAATTGCATTCCTGCTTGTTTTTGTAATGTCTTGTAGTTCAAATAAGAAGACAACAGAATCAAAACCATTAATTGAAATTTTAAGTACGCAAGAAGACGGCGGAGCAACCATTCGTTTTTTCGAAATATTGTCTGAGGAGCGAGAGATAAAGATGCTTCAAAATGATGACTTGCTGAAGGACAAAATAAATTCAAGCGACATCAAAACTTGCAATTTTGTCATTCTAAACATGGGAGAAAAGACCACACTCGGATATACCATTGCAATTCAAAAAGTCGAAGAAACACCAACATCCATCATGATCTATACAAAAGATAACGAGCCAAAATCAAAAAGGGCGGAAGAGAAAGAAGTTTTCTATTATCCATACACGATTGTAAAAGTCAATTCTAAAAAAGAAATTATTATTCAATAAAAAAATCCACTATTTCTAGTGGATTTTTTTATTCATCTTTAATGCAAAATCTAGAATTGGAA
>JBIKRP010000352.1:0-2979 GCA_044349145.1 Flavobacterium sp. | reverse complement strand
GGAAAAATATTAAAATGGGCTTGTTGATATACTTTTTTCATTTCTTCGTGAGAATAATTTCCTTTAAGAAAAACGACCGCTCCTAATTGATGCTCAGTAATATAATCTTCTAATGTAGATTTTTCACTTCCACTTCCATAAAGGCACAACCGAACGGCCAGGCCTTTCTTAGCAAGTTCCTGTATCATTTTTATGGCGTATAGGGGCCGTTTCCCAGCGGATAGGGTTCCAACAAAAATAAAATCAATAAGTTTCTCAAAATCTCTCGGACCAACTACTATTTTGTCGTCCTCGTGATAAGAAGCCGTAAAAAATGGCTTTATATTTTTTGTCATTCCTTCCCAATTTCCATAAACCAATACCTGCATGTTTTTAGTCAACAAAGTACTGCTCAGCAGCCATTTCTGCAGTTTGTAGGTCATGGGTTGTTTTGATTTTGGATCCCAGTTTCCTGCGTATTTTGCTGTTTTGACTTTACTTGGAAAAAAAATCTGAACCACACAAGCCATCAATCCAAGATTTCCGGGACATCGTAAATGTATATGATCCGCCCAAATCATCGCACGAAATAATTGATAAAAATTCCAAAAAGAATACTGAAAAGCTTTAACACTACTCCAAAACGATTTTACATAAAAAGCCCTGGCAACAAAGATCTTAGTAATAGGAAAATTAATTTGGGAGAGTAATAAATCACTGTCATTCTTCAAAATCGGACAAACAAATGCAATTTGATCTGCATGTTTTGCCCAGATTTCCATTTCCTTAATATACGGACTGTAGGCATAAAAATGATCTTCTTTTTTGATAAAAGGAGCAAACGATATTACAACTAGTTTCATTAAATATATCCTTTAGAGCCATTTTGCGACACTACTACAGCAGGAACTCCGACAACTGTGCAACCCGCATTAACATTAGAGTTAACCAAGGAACAAGCACCAATTAACACGTCGTCTTCTATGATAATTTTTCCAGCAATTACTGAGTTTGCCGCGATGTAAACATTGTTACCAATGACTGGGACACCTCTGTTTTCTCCTAGACCTGAAACACCAATGGTAACATTTTGAGCCACATTACAATTGTCACCCAAGATGGCATCTTTATTAAAAATAATACCTCCAAAATGGCCAATATAAAAGGAGTGTCCAATCTTTGCCGACGAGGGAATAGATATTCCTGTGGTCAGCTCTATGAGTTTTTGCCACAAAAACAAGATACTCTTGAAAACAATACGAAAGGGTTGCAAAGTAATTTTGTTGTAACAATAATGAGCTACTCGATATTGAACTGACGCCCAAAAACCTTGGGTGAAGAATAGTATCACAAAAAAGTTGGCACCATACTTCTTGTACTTGTTGTAATCTGATCGTATATAACTAAACAATGTCATCTTAGGGTAATTTTGGCTTGTTCAAAAGTAAGGAAAACCAACCAACCATTCTTCCCAAAAATTCAAAAAAAGAATCTTTCTTTTTGTCCGTTGTAAATGTATTGGTTAAACGAATAAAAGTTAACAGCAATGTTATTGAATGCCATTTCAGTTGCGCCTTAAAACTGGGAAAACGATGTTTTATCCGCCAAACATACCAGCCATTGCGAACCACCATTTTGCCATAATGATACTGATTAGGCCTTCCGGAACTATCGTGGTAATGCGCTAATGTAGCGGCAGTATTTACGTACAACTTACCGACTTTTGATAATCGCAAGGTAAAATCTGCGTCTTCATAAAGTCCGTAACCTTCAAAGTATGTAGAAAATTGAAAGGAATCAAAAACCCTTTTTCGAAACGAAGAAACTCCGCCCATGAGTTGCTCTACTTCATATATTTTATCAGAAGGTGGTAAAAACCCAACACTTCTTCCGTGGGAAAATTCAGGGAGAAAACCTGGCTTGGTATCGCTATCCAAACCTAACTTTTTCCTCAGAACAAAGCGGGATCCGTCTTTTTTCTTCCAGCCATCGTAAAAATATTCTTTTTGGGGTGGTTTATAATCAGGTCCTACAAAATCCCATTCATCTTCATTAGAAATATAACCCCCAACTCCCAAAGCAGCAGGAAATAAATCGTAAGCTTTAAGAATTTCTTCAAAATAATTGTTCGCTAAAATAGTATCGTCGTCTAAGAAACAAAGTATCTCAACGGTAGGCGCTGCGCGACTAATTCCAAAATTTCTTTGTTTTGTTAAACCCCTGTCATGCTCCGAAACTAAGAAATACTTCAGATTCGTAAAAGTATTTTCTCCTAGTATCTTTTGCGTTTCCATGTTTGTAGATCCGTCAACTATTAAAATCTCTGAAGGGTAAACAGATTGTAGTCGAACCGACTCAAGCAAATCCAAAAGTGGCTTTGGTCGCATATAAGTGCAAACAATCAATGAAAACTTCATACTATCTTTCTTAATTCGTTAGCCCAATAGATGCTTTGTTCCCATTGTTTTTTGAAGTTCTTATAGTACATGAGAGGATTTCGTATTTTTTGAAACTTAAAATATTTAAAAAACAAGGTGGTTTTATAACCATTTAGTTGTTGTTTCGAATAATTTTTAATAAAATATAACATGACAGTTGGAGATGGCTTGGGTTGAATAGAAGCGTCCTGCCATTTAAAAACCTGCTTGGTTCTAAAGCCTCCCATTGGAGCTTTTAGATGTAAAATTAGTGGATTTGGAAAATAAAGAATATCATAACCTTTACTTCGCAATTGCACGCCAAAGTCAAAATCTTCTCCAAATCCAAATTCATAGGCCAAAGGAAAAGAACAACCTTTCAAACGCTCAGACGCAACAAAACTGCTGCCTCCCCCAAAGGTGTGCCATTGCCTTATAACAGAATCAATAGGTTTGGCATTGGGATGATGAGATTGAACAGAAACCGCTTGTATACCATAAGTGGTTATTTGCTTGAAAGTATCTTCAATAAAAGTGCGGTCAATCCGAATATCGTCATCTGCAAAAAAAACCCATTCACTTG
>JBIKRP010000037.1:0-10374 GCA_044349145.1 Flavobacterium sp. | reverse complement strand
AACATTGAATTTGTGTTGCAGCTTTTCATAGTGTTTTTTACTAAAAGCATCAAATTGCGTTTCAATAATATCAGTGGCCAAAGCGACATATTCAGAAGGTGTTTTGTGTTTCAATTGCAACAACAGGCATTCTTGTAAATCGCGCGCGCCAACGCCTGAAGGTTCTAATTCATGAATAATATGCAAAATGCGTTCAACTGTTTTTTCGTCAGTGTAAATCCCTTGCGTAAACGCCATATCATCTACAATGTCGGCAACGCTTCTTCGAATGTAGCCCATATCGTCAATGCTGCCTACTAAGAATTCTGCAATTTTGCGTTCCTCATCATTCAAAATGAAAGTGTTCAACTGATTGATCAGATCCTGATGAAAACTAACCGGAGAAGCCAACGGAGATTCGCGATGTTCGTCATCATCACTGTAGTTATTCGCCTGTGTTTTGTATTCTGGCGTTTCGTCGTTACTTAAGTATTCATCGATATTGATGTCTTCTGCTTCAATGCTTTCATTGTCATCAAAATCATCATATTCTTCATTGTCAAACTCATCTTTCTCGTAATTTTCATCTTCTTCCTTTCCTGCTTCAAGCGCTGGATTCTCATTCATTTCCTCCTTCAATCGTTGCTCAAATGCTTGCGTAGGCAACTGAATCAACTTCATCAACTGAATTTGTTGTGGAGATAATTTTTGAGTTAATTTAAGATTGAGAAATTGCTTGAGCATGGTTGTTTAATAGTTGATTTGTTTAACCGGTTAACCGTTTAACCGTTAATTCGTTTAATCGTTTTGTTCTTCCGAATAAACGATTACACGGTTGAACGATTCCACAAAAAATTAAAATTCTGCGTTCATTGGCGTTCTAGGAAACGGAATTACATCACGAATATTACTCATTCCCGTCACAAACAACACCAATCTTTCAAACCCTAAACCGAAGCCAGAGTGAACCGCAGTTCCGAATCTTCGCGTATCCAAATACCACCACAACTCTTCTTCATCTATACCTAAAGCTTTCATTTTTTCTACTAAAACATCGTGGCGCTCTTCTCTTTGTGAACCTCCAACAATTTCTCCGATGCCCGGAAATAAAATGTCCATCGCGCGAACGGTTTTGCCATCTTCGTTCAATCGCATATAAAAGGCTTTGATGTTTGCCGGATAATCAAACAAAATTACCGGACATTTGAAATGATTTTCTACCAAGAATCGTTCGTGCTCGCTTTGCAAGTCAGCGCCCCATTCATTGATAATATAGTTGAATTTCTTCTTTTTATTGGGTGTGGAATCTCGCAAGATATCAATCGCTTCCGTATAAGAAACACGTTTAAAATCATTAGTCAACACGAAATTCAATTTCTCCAACAAGCTCATTTCACTGCGTTCCGCTTGTGGTTTAGATTTTTCTTCATCCGCCAATCGACTTTCTAAAAATTTTAAATCTTCCCCACATTTGTCAACCGTATATTTCACCACATATTTGATGAAATCTTCCGCCAAATCCATATTGTCGTTGAGGTCGTTAAAAGCAACTTCTGGTTCGATCATCCAAAATTCCGCGAGGTGACGTGAAGTATTCGAGTTTTCTGCTCTAAAAGTGGGTCCAAAGGTATATACTTGACCCAATGCCATGGCAAAAGTCTCTGCTTCCAATTGTCCAGAAACGGTAAGATTGGTTTCTTTCCCGAAGAAATCTTCTTTAAAATTAACTTTTCCTTCTTCATTTCGTGGCGTTCCATCAAATGGCAAGGCGGTAACCCTAAACATTTCACCCGCGCCTTCCGCATCCGAACCGGTAATAATCGGCGTATTTACATACACAAATCCTCTTTCTTGAAAATACTGATGCACGGCAAATGACAACACCGAACGCACTCTCATGATCGCTCCAAAAGCATTAGTTCGAACTCTAAGATGCGCATTTTCCCGCAAGAATTCTAACGAATGTTTTTTCGGTTGCATCGGAAATTTCTCCGCATCCGAATCTCCTAATATTTCCAATTTTGAAACTTGAATTTCATATTTCTGTCCAGCACCTTGACTTTCAACCAAAGCGCCAGTAACTGAAATGGCAGCGCCGGTGGTGACTCGTTTTAAAGTTTCTTCAGGCGTATTCTCAAAATCAACCACACATTGTATATTGTTGATTGTCGAACCGTCGTTCAAGGCAATAAATTGATTGTTTCTAAAAGTTCTTACCCATCCTTTGGCGTTTACTTGCGCAATTGTTGCACTACTTTCTAGTAAGTTCTTAACTTTTGTGTGTTTCATTTTTTGAATTTTTAGATCATTCGATTTCTAGATTCTAAGCGTAAAATCGAATGCAAATATAATTGAATTGCTGTAATTTATAGAAGCTATTCCCGCTATACATTACAATCTTTTTGTTTTGTAAAATCCCTCCGCTGCACGCGGGATCCCAAAACGAAAAGGATTTCCATTGCTATCGGGGCTAGGGCAATCGTCTTCGGTAGAATAATGGAGTTTTAAATCCGACTATTATTCTTTTTCTGTTGCAGCTTTTTTCTTTTCAAAAGTTAAGACCAATGCAGGCAAAACCAATAAATTCGCAAACATCGCAAAGAGTAACGTACACGAGATCAAGCCGCCCAACGCAATTGTGCCTACGAAACTAGATAAGGTAAAAATGGCAAAACCAAAGATCAGTACCACCGAAGTATAAAAAGTACTAATGCCTGTTTCACGAATCGAACTAATTACAGACTTACTAACGAGGCCATTATTCTTAATTAAATCATGTCGGTATTTAGCCATAAACTGTATCGCATTGTCAACAGAAATACCGAACGCAATACTAAAAACCAAAATCGTCGATGGCTTCAAAGGAATTCCAAAATAACCCATCAATCCAGAGGTAATACACAATGGCAGGACATTAGTAATGACCGAAGCCATGACCATTTTAAACGATCGGAACAAATAGGCCATCAAAGCAGCGATTACGAGTATAGCGAAAATGAGCGAAATAATAAGATTGTCAATCAAATAGGAAGTTCCTTTTTGAAACACCAGTGCTTTTCCTGTAAGGGTTACAGTGTAACGGTCTTTTGGAAACAACTCGTCAATTTTTGATTGTAATTGATGCTCAACTCTTGCCATTTCCTCTGTGCCGATATCTTTCATGAAGGTCGTAATTCGGGCATATTGACCCGTCTTGTCGACATAGCTTTTCATCAAATTGTCTTTGGTGTTTTTTGTAGCGTTTTTGGCATAAGAAAGAATAAACGCTTGCTCTTGCGAGTTAGGTAATTCGTAAAAATCCGGATTGCCATTATAAAAGGCTTGCTTCGAGTATTTCACCAAATTCACCACAGAAACCGCTGGAGAAAGTTCCGGAATTTCAGCAATTGTCTTTTGTAGTTCGTCCATTTTCTTCATCATCGACAATTTCATCACCCCTTTTTTGCGATGCGTGTCAATCATGATTTCTAAAGGCATCACACCGTGAAACTCCTTTTCATAAAAGAGAATATCTTTAAAAAAGGATGCGCTTTTTGGCATTTCACCAATCAAACTTCCCGACACTTTCATTTGCGTCACACCAATGATACTGAAGATCATCAATAGGGCGTAGATAATGTATATTCTAGTGCGTTTGTATTTCACTAAATGCTCAACCCAACTTAATAGCGCTGAAATGTAGTTTTTACTTAAATGATATAAGTGCTTTTCCTTCGGCAATGGCATATAACTGTATACAATAGGAACGATGCAAAGCGTAAGCAAATAAACCGTCATAACGTTAATTGCGGTCACCAATCCAAATTCAAACAGTAAGTCATTGTTGGTGATCATAAATGTGGCAAAACCAACAGCTGTAGTTAGATTAGTCATCAAAGTAGAAACACCAATCTTAGAAATAACGCGTTGCAGTGCTTTGGCCTGGTTCTTATGAATCTTGATTTCCTGTTGGTATTTATTGATGAGGAAAATACAGTTACAGATTCCAATGACAATAATCAAAGGTGGAATAATGGCTGTAAGGATTGTAATCTTATAGTGAAAGAACCCCAAGGTTCCAAACGACCAAACTACACCCAATAGTAAAATACTTATTGAGATAAAAGTGGCGCGAAACGATCGGAAAAACAGGAAGAAAATAAAAGAGGTGATAAACAATGCAGCGCCGATAAAAAGGCCAATCTCACCTTTCATGTTTTCTGCATTGATGGTTCGGATATAAGGCATGCCGGAAACACGCAGGTCAATACCCGTTTCTTTTTCAAACTTCTCTACTTTAGGAACTAGATTTTCAAGAATAAACGTTTTTCTTGCTTCGGTGTTGACAATGCTTTTTTTCAAGTACAGCGCAGAACGAATGCTTCCAGATTCCTTGTTAAAAAGCAATCCTTCATAGAATGGCAACCTTTCAAACAACTCTGTTTTTACTTCTTTGAGATACTCCAATCGATTGGTTTGAGTGGAATCGATAAAAGAAATCAACTTAAATTTTTGAGCAATGGTATCTTTTTCTAATTTCTTCAAGTCATTCAAGGACACGACCAAATCTACTTCCTTTGCTTTTTTCAAACCGGTCATCAATTCGTTCCAAGCGGCGAAAGCTTTTGGAGTAAAGAAAGCCTTGTCGTTAAATCCAATAACGATGAGGTTTCCCTCTTCTCCAAATTTGTCTAAGAAATCCTGATATTGTTGGTTTATGATGTGCTTTTTAGGCAGAAGATTGGCTTCTGTATAGGTCATTCCTAAATTTCTCCATTGAAAACCCAGAAAAATAGTAAGCGCAACAATAGCGACAATAATGGCGTTTCGGTTCTTAAGTATAATTCTGGCTAATCCTTCCCAGAATCCAACCTGATGCGTGTTTTTCATATGCGTGTAAAAACGAGTCGCAAAGGTAAATAAAACAAGAGAAATTCAATTCATTCGGGAGCTAGTTTTCTAAAAAAATTGCCTTTTCTTAAACTAGAACAAATTTTTGGCGATTATTTTTTTTGACGTTATAATTTCTATATTTGGGTTCAAATCATTCGCGCCAAACGACGTATTAAATTAGGACTAAAAACGCTATGAAGAATTTCAAGAATTCTATATTTTATATCATTGTAACAGGTGGCTTTTCGGCTATGATCTACTGGATTCTTGCGCAGGGAAAATTCTTGGAAATTGGCAGAAATATTGTAGTTGCTAATTCGACCAATTCGCAATGGACGGAATTTATGGCATCGCTTCTTCACAATGTGAAACATCCTTTAGCGATACTTTTGGCGCAAATTATTACGATTATTATTGTCGCTCGTTTTTTTGGATGGATGTTCCGTAAAATTGGGCAGCCTACCGTAATCGGGGAAATCATCGCAGGAATTGTCCTCGGTCCATCTTTAGTAGGCATGTATTTTCCTGAATTTTCTCATGCGCTTTTCCCAACGGCTTCTTTAGGGAATCTACAGTTTTTAAGTCAAATAGGGTTGATACTATTCATGTTTGTTATCGGAATGGAACTTGACTTAAAAGTACTAAAGAACAAAGCCAACGAAGCATTGGTCATTAGTCACGCAAGTATCATCATTCCTTTCGCATTGGGTGTTGGTTTAGCTTATTTTGTTTATCATCGTTTTGCACCACAAGGCGTCGAGTTCTTGTCTTTCAGCCTTTTTATGGGTATTGCGATGAGCATTACTGCCTTTCCGGTATTGGCAAGGATTGTTCAGGAGCGAGGTATTCATAAAACCAAGATTGGTACGATTGTAATTACTTGCGCCGCAACAGACGACATCACAGCTTGGTGTATTTTGGCTGCGGTAATTGCGATTGTCAAAGCAGGATCTTTTGTAAGTTCACTATACATTATCGGATTGGCCTTCGCCTACGTTTTGGTCATGATATTTGTTGTCAAGCCCTTTTTGAAAAGAATTGGAGATTTGTACGGCACAAAAAACAAGTTGAATAAACCAGTTGTGGCGATTTTCTTTTTAACGTTGATTCTATCGTCATACTTGACTGAAATTATCGGAATTCACGCGCTATTTGGTGCATTTATGACTGGAGCCATCATGCCAGACATCTCGAAGTTTAGAGTTATTTTTATTAATAAAGTCGAAGATGTCTCGGTGATATTATTACTGCCGTTGTTTTTTGTATTCACTGGTTTACGAACTCAAATTGGCTTGATCAATGACTCGTATTTATGGGAGATTACGGGCTGGATTATTCTCGTTGCTGTCGCTGGAAAATTTTTCGGAAGTGCTTTAGCGGCGCGGTTCGTTGGTCAAAATTGGCAAGAAAGTTTGACAATTGGCGCCCTAATGAATACGCGTGGTTTAATGGAGTTGGTCGTATTGAATATTGGATATGATTTGGGTGTTTTAACCTCTGAAATTTTTACGATGATGGTAATTATGGCTTTGGTAACGACTTTTATGACAGGTCCAGCGCTCGATTTAATTAACTATATTTTTAAGACGAAAGACATCTTTATTCCAGATGAGATTGAACATAATGGCAATAAGTACAAGATTCTTATTTCCTTTGGAAACAACGAAAAAGGCAAATCATTGTTGCGATTGGCGAATAGTTTTGTGGCGAAACAGAAAGATACTTCAAGCATTACAGCCATGCATTTATCTTTGAGCGATGAAATGCATTCCTATAATTTAGAAGAACAAGAAAAGAAACGATTTACTCCTATTTTGGAAGAATCTAAAATTCTGAAACAAGAAATTACGACAATCTTCAAAGCTACAGTCGATATCGAAACAGACATCTCAGACATTGCCAATCAAGGTGACTACGACTTGTTATTAGTCGGTCTGGGAAAATCTATTTTTGAAGGAACCTTATTGGGAAAAGTGCTTGGCTTTACTACGAGAATCATCAATCCAGATCGCCTCATTGACAAGTTTATCGGAAAAGAAGGATTGTTTGAAAATTCTCCTTTCGATGAAAGAACCCGTCAAATCATTTCAAAGAGTAAAATGCCACTTGGTGTATTAATTGATAAAGATTTACAAGAAGTAAAAAATGTATTTGTCCCATTCTTTTCGTCAGATGATGCTTTTTTGATTGACTATTTTCAAAAATTAATTTACAACAGCGACTCCAATATTTCCCTTTTAGACATCAATAATTTGGTCAAAAATAATTTCGTGATGGGAAGCGCCATTCATTCATTGGAAGATAAATACCCAGATAACATTACAGTTTTGCAAGACAGAACGATGAAAAAAGACTTCCTGTCCAAACAAGATTTGATGATTATCAGTCTAGAAAGCTGGAAAAAACTGGTTGACTCTCAAAGTCTATGGTTGAGCCATGTGCCATCGGTATTGATTTTAAAACCCTAAATTCAAAATAAAAGATAATTTTACAGCTAGATTATCCTCCGTTTTTGGCAGTTGATAGGGTCCGTAACGGTAAAATGCAGTTAATCCAAACCCACTGTAAATCTGATTTAATTCGATTCCTGATTCATAATAGCCTTTTTCTAAAGTATTGAATTCCAGGCCGAGATGACGTTCTTTATGTTGCATGCCTCCCCATGCCGCACGTGTCACTAAAACAAAAGCAGGTTTTACTTTTCTTGATATTTTTAGCCTTTTAAATCCGTGTTTGATGTGAATCATCGCAAATTCACTCGAGAAAAATTCGTTAAAAAACATGGTTTCAAAACTATTCTTCCCCGCAATCGTAATGCGTTCAAGGAGCCTATTGTTGGTCAAATTATTAGGAGAAGTATTGTATAGATGCGTAAGCGGGATTGCTCCTTGAGCATAACCACTTTCGAATAGCACTGCGGTTTTTTGACCATTCAAATAGGTTTTTTCAAACTCTACTCGAAAATCAAACTTTCTAAAATCAAAATCGTTATCTAATAATTTAGGAAGGCTCCGCGTGTACTGAAAGGTAAATTTTGGGAAGCGTTTTTTTACTTCAAATCGACCATCTTCTGTTTGAAGATAATCACTAAAAGGGTTCCATTGCAATGAAAACTGCGTGGTTGTCATTGTATATCTCTCATACAAAGTAGCATTAAAATCATATAAGTAATCGAATAGAGGGTCGACTTTGGTATACATAATCTGGTAAATACTTTCTGTTTTTGGGATTAGTTTGGTTTCAAAATAGGCCCGCCAACTTTGATGGTCGTAAAATGTCTTCAAGTTGATTGGTCTTGGGTCGTACAACTTAAAATTTCTTTTATCAATCGCAAAGGTGCTACTCGCAATTTCACGAATATCGTCGGTGTATGACCCGCCAATCCATGAATTTGTATTACTATCAATTCTCGTTGACAATCCAAGGTTGTATTTGTATTGCTCGTCTTTTAGTCCATAAGCGATATAGCCATCAAGTCGGATTACTTTTGAAAATGAATTGCTGGTCTTTCCGCCCAATCCAAAACGGAATCCTTCGTAATTATTGAAACTTATCAAGTATCGCAAATCCATGTCGAAATATCCAAATGGGACATAACCATTGAGTATTTTTCGGCCTTGAAAAAGTCTTTTTTCTATCTTATTTTTAGTTGCGACACTGTCTAAGGTAAAGTAGGTTCTCTGACTCCGTAAATCCAATGAGTCAGTTCTGTATCGATTCCAAAATGTTTCGTTTTGAATTTCAGCATCTTTCTGTACTTCCATATTTTGGAACGGGTTTTTGATGCTGACAGGATTGTTGTATTTGAAATCAAACAAACGAGTTTCTGACAAGAGATAAGTAAAGTCTGACGCACCTTTCTTTCTCGAGTTATTGTCATTTTCCCCCGAATCAAACGCTAAAGTTTCACCCAAAATTCGGATGTCATAGTTGTTTTTACCTTTGACAATTTTAAACAGTTTTTGTGTCGGGAACCATAATTTTTGTTCAGGAAAGTACTCAAATTCATGCGTGCCGCTAATGTCTAATAGTCCTTTGATCCGCATGATGGCTTTGTTGATGGCGAAGTTCTCTGCGTCGACATACAAGACACCTTCTAATCCAGCTTCTTTTCTTTTTTTCTTATTCTTAAAATATATCAGGTAGGATTTTCGATTATGGATTGTAGTGCTGTCAATTAACTTAAATCGATAATTTTGAAACGTGGTATTCGAAATCGGGCTTTTATAGGCAGTCTCAAACAACTCGTATTGATTGTCATAGACTGAAAAGGACTGCAAATTAACCGACAAAATTTCATAAATAGGTTGCTTGAAACCAGCCATTTGGGTTCCTAGAATGGTTTCTTTGAGTGCTTTCCCGCGATATTGAAATTGCGAGACGCGCTCGGTTTGAAACAAATGTTGTTTGGAGACTATTTTTTTGAATTTATAATCGGACGAATCTACTTTATAATGATTCCCTGCTTTGGCTTTTTTGACAAAAACACTGTCGAGGCTGCCCTTAATTGAGTCTGGATTGGCGGTTATAACTAATTTATTGTATGCCTTAAACTCAAACGTTTCTAGCTTTTTTTGTGGATCGTTCTGAGATTTTCGTGCAATTACATTTTTAATGATTTCCAGTCCTCTTGCGTTGCTCGAAACAGTAACCTCTTTAAGTTGGTCACGCTGTGGATTAAGTTCTATTGAATAGAATTTGCTGTTGTTTTGCAATAAGATTTCATTGGGCGCATAGCCAACATACGAAACGAGCAACGAAAGCGAAGCCGTTCTAGATATGATGACAAATTTACCGTCTAAATCACTAAGCGTTTGCCTTCCTGTACTGGTGGTGATGGTCGCGAATGGCAATGGATTTCTAGAATCACGGTCTCTAATAATTCCTGAAAATTGAAATTGCGCTTGACAGACAAGCGTAAAAAGCAAAAAGAGGAAACAGCATTTTTTCATTCGTTTGAATAACAAAATTCAGTTGATGGTCTAAAGGTAAGTAAAATAAAAATCCGCCTTGTTACTAAAACGAGGCGGATTTATTATTATTTAGAAAAGTACTAAACTTTCATAATTTCAGCTTCTTTATGAGCGAGAATGTCGTCAATTTTTTTGATAAATGAATTTGTCAAATTCTGTACTTCGTCTTCCGCCGTTTTACAAATATCTTCCGATGTGCCTTCTTTTTCTAATTTTTTAATTTCGGTATTGGCATCTTTACGAGCGTTTCTTACCCCAATTTTGGCGTCTTCTGCTTCCGCTTTAGCTTGCTTGGTCAAGTCTCGACGACGTTCTTCAGTTAATGGCGGTACAGAAATAATGATCACATCACCATTGTTCATCGGATTGAAACCAATGTTCGCTACCATGATTGCTTTTTCTATCGGCTGCAACATGCTTTTTTCATAGGGCTGGATAGTTATCGTTCGTGCGTCTGGGACATTCATATTCGCAATTTGCGCTAATGGAGTTTGAGATCCGTAATAGTCAACAAAAACGCTTCCCAACATGGCTGGCGATGCTTTTCCCG
>JBIKRP010000430.1:0-3007 GCA_044349145.1 Flavobacterium sp. | reverse complement strand
AGAAGTACAAATAGGACCGCAAATTTGGATGACTGAAAACTTAGATGTAAGTCGTTACAGGAACGGAGATCCCATTCCACAAGTGACTGATCCTACAGAATGGATCGGCCTGACTACCGGAGCTTGGTGCTATTATTCAAACAGCAACGGTAACGGTATTGTCTATGGAAAGCTTTATAACGGCTATGCTGTAATGGATCCGAGAGGATTAGCACCGGTGGGCTGGCATGTTCCAAACGACGCGGAGTGGGCTGCTTTAAAAACTAGTTTAGGAACCCAGTCTGGAATCAAAATGAAATCAAAAACAGGTTGGCAAACTACGACAAATTATATGGGAACCAATAGCAGTGGCTTTACAGCGTTACCAAGCGGACGACGTACATCGGTCGAAGGAGTAACCGTTTTTGCCGGACAATACGGCTACTTTTGGTCGACCACGGCAGTGTCTTCTCCTAATAATAATGTTAATAGTTATTGGCTGCTTGGTTATAATTCTCTTGTTATATCACAGCTAAATAATTCCCTTGCAGCGGGAAAATCGGTACGCTGTCTCAAAGATTAATTTGAATTTTATGAAGGATTGCGTGAGGGATAGCTTCGCCAATTCGCTATCGCTCGTGTGCAGTGGAAATCCTTTTTTGTTTGTGAAAAGCCCTTCGACTGCGCTCAGGGTGACAAACAAAAAAGATTGCAGCGCATAGCCCGACGGCTCCAACGATTTTTATGAATAAGTATAATGTTCTTGAGCCGGCACGCCCAAAATAGCTTACTTCAAAATTCCTGCTACACTTTGAACGGTCGTGAGATGATAGCCTGATTTCGCTTTTTCAAAAATGCTTTTCGCCCATACTTTTCCTTGCGGTGTTTTGACCATTTCTTTGTAGAGCGTTTGCAACGAACCGGTTCTGCTCGTGGCAATCAAAAACGCTTCGATGGCAGGATACGCGGGTTGGTATTGGTGCTTGATGGCAATGACAAACCACTGACGTTTGACGACAAAATTACCTTTGTCGGAGAAATGAAATTCGGCATCTAAATCGGTCATTTCTTTGGTCGTAATGTCTTCGGGAAGATGATCGATAAAATACTGTTTTTCGTTGGTGGATTTAATAATACTATTCAACCCTTTGATGCCTGTTTTGCGCCAGTTGGCTTGAATGCTATCGATGGTGTTGAAATCTTTGGAAATCGGAATGATAATATTGGATGGAATTCCAGGTTGGTAAATCCATTCGTCGAGTTTGATTTTGTTGGCTAGCGCGTCATCGTTTTTTATCACATTTTCTTTGAAATAAGTTACAAAGTCTTCAGTGGTTATTGACTGAAACGCGTGTGCGTTGAAATAGTCTTTTAGGAAAGCATCCATCTTCTCGCGACCCACAGCAGCTTCGATGGTTTGTAGGAAGGCATAGCCTTTTTCATAAGGAATATCACTCAATCCATCATCTGGGTTTCTCGCATTGGTATTGACTTTAAGTCTAGTGTCTGGATTGGTTTTTCCGTATTCTTGTATGTTTAGACTCAAGACTTTTCTACTCAAAACATCTTGCATTTTGGCTTCATTAACTCCAAATACGGCTTCGCCAATGCGATGTTCGACGTAAGTCGTGAATCCTTCGTTGAGCCAAATATCATCCCAAGTGGCATTAGTAACTAAGTTGCCGCTCCAACTGTGACCCAATTCGTGCGCTAGCAAACTCGTCAGGGAACGATCGCCGGCCAATACACCTGGTGTTAAGAACGTTAAGTTGGGGTTCTCCATTCCACCATATGGGAAACTTGGTGGCAAGACCAATACATCATATCGTCCCCAGCGATAAGGCCCATATAGTTTTTCGGCCACTTGAACCATTTTTCCCAATTCTGCAAATTCCCAATGGGCTTTGTTGATTTGTGAAGGCTCAGCGTATACGCCTGTTCTGTTGTCTATGGATTTGAATTGTAAATCTCCTACAGCAATCGCCATAAGGTAGGAAGGAATGGGTTTGTTTTGTTGGAAGTTATAGACGCCAGTATTGTTTTTTTGTTGCGGGTTTTTTGCACTCATCAGGGCCATCAAATCGCGAGGTACTGTAACTCTGGCTTTATAACTAAATCGGACACTGGGAGAATCTTGACAAGGAATCCATGTTCGCGACCAAATACTTTGGCCTTGAGAAAATAAAAACGGTTTCTTTTTGTCCGCAGTTTGTTCTGGTTTGAGCCATTGTAAGGCCACCGCATCTTTCGTGGTGCTGTAATAAATATTTACTTTGGTAGTGTTGGGTTCAATTTGAATATGCAGCGGTTTTCCGTGGAATTCTACTTCGGTTCCTAAGCTAAATTTCGTTTCTTTTTCATCATCGCCAAGTGTTACTTTGGTAATGTTTAGCGTATTTTCATCGAAGATGATTTCTTTTCCTTTGGAGGTATTGTCAATGGTCCACGTAGCTTTTCCGGAAATGGTCTGCGTTTCGAAATCAACGTTAATATCTAAATCTAAATGCTTCGCAACTGCGTCATTTGGTTTGGAGAAAGAGTGTTCGTCTTTGACGAATTGTTGTTCTCGGATTTCTTCTTTTTTCTGACAAGCTAATAGTATTGTAAATAGTATTAGGAAATATAATTTTTTCATTTTCGATGTTTTATGCCTTTCAAAATTAGGTAAAATTATTAGTGGAGCGGCTTTATTTATAGCTACATTTCTTTGCGTCTTTGCGACTTTGCGTGAAAAATCGCTCGCAAAGTCGCAGAGACGCAAAGACTGGACATTTAGACAATGGTGTTTGCATAAAAAAATTCCCGCTTGAAATATCACAACGGGAATTTGTATTTTAATAATATTGACATCGACTCCGCTCGGGCAGACACAATTATGCTAACATCGTGACTGGATTTTCCAAATACTGTCGTAGGGTTTGAAGGAATTTTGCGCCAGTAGCGCCATCAACTGTGCGGTGATCGCAAGCTAAAGTAACTTTCATGGTATTTCCTACCACAATTTGTCCGTTTCTAACGACAGGTTTTT
>JBIKRP010000036.1:0-10420 GCA_044349145.1 Flavobacterium sp. | reverse complement strand
TGGTCGCTTTGGAATCGTTGATGTACTGCACATTTTGGATTTTGAGTACTTTTTCCAGACGATGTTCTACGCCTTGAAAATTAGATAGACTTTCTCTAATGGTTTCCTTGCGAATCTTCATCAGTTGGGCTACCGAGGTTGCTGCCATCGCATTTTTCATATTGTGCTTTCCTTCTAGCGCAATATATTCGGTCTCCATGATAAATTCTTCTTCGTTGATAATTACTTCCATTTTGTTGTCTTTTAGATAAGCTCCTTTTTGAAACGTTTTACTGATTGAAAAAGGAATTAATTGAGCATTAGTTTTGTTTTGTTTTAACCAGTTTGCGATGGCTTCGTCATCGGCGTCGTAGATGAAATAATCATCTGCGGTTTGATTCATTGTAATTCTAAATTTCGAAGCGATATAATTTTCATATTTATATTCATATCGATCTAAATGATCTGGGCTGATGTTGGCGAGTATCGCGATATGTGGCTTATAGTTGATGATTCCGTCTAATTGGAAACTACTTAATTCGAGTACATAATAATCGAAGTTGTTTTCCGCCACTTGCCACGCAAAGCTCTTTCCGATGTTTCCGCCAAGTCCTACGTTTAATCCACCTGCTTTCAGTAGATGATACGTGAGCATCGTGGTCGTTGTTTTCCCGTTACTTCCGGTGATTCCAATGGTAATTGCTTTGGTAAAAGGCGCCGCAAATTCTATTTCAGAGATTACGGGGATTTGCTTTTCATGCAGCTTTTTAACGATTGGAGACTTGTCTGGAATTCCGGGGCTTTTCATCACCACATCGGCATTTAGAATCTTCGTTTCGGTATGGGTTTCTTCTTCCCATTCGATGTCATTATTGATAAGAACGTCTTTGTAATTTTGTTTAATTTTTCCGAAATCAGACACGAAAACCTCGTATCCTTGTTTCTTTCCGAGTATGGCTGTCCCTACTCCACTTTCTCCCCCACCGAGTACGACCAATCGTTGCATTTATCTTAATTTTAATGTCACTATGGATAGAATGGCGAGTATAATTCCCACAATCCAAAATCGAGTTACAATTTTACTTTCGTGATAGCCTTTCTTTTGATAATGATGATGTAAAGGCGACATGAGGAAGATTCTTCGTCCTTCGCCGAAACGTTTTTTGGTGTATTTGAAATAGCTGACTTGCAATACCACCGAGAAATTCTCGACTAAGAAAATCCCACACAACAATGGAATGAGCAGTTCTTTGCGCACTGAAATCGCTAAAACTGCGATCACGCCTCCAATTGTTAAACTTCCGGTATCACCCATAAATACGGTCGCTGGATAAGAATTATACCAAAGGAAACCGACGAGGGCTCCAGCGAAAGCGGCAATAAAAACCGTCATTTCTCCCGAGTTGGGGATATACATAATATTGAGGTAGCTCGAGAAAATGATGTTACCCGAAACAAAAGTAAAAATTCCTAAAGCGACTACAGATATAGCGGAAGTTCCTGCGGCAAGTCCATCGATGCCATCGGTCAGATTGGCCCCGTTTGAAACCGCTGTAATGATGAAAATAACAATAGGAATAAACACCAACCACGCCCAATTTTCGTAGCCTTCGCCTGTCCATGCTAATAATTCCGCATAGTCAAACTCATTGTTTTTGAAGAACGGAATGGTTGTCGCAGTCGATTTTTCTTCGACTGCCATTGGTGCAATCACATTTTCCTTTTGGTTGATTGTGATGGTTTTGTTAGAGTCATTTCTTAGTGTAACTCCCGGATGCAAATACAAAACAGCACCTACGATTAATCCCAATCCAATTTGCCCGATGACTTTAAAAATTCCTTTGAGTCCTTGTTTGTCTTTTTTGAAAATTTTGATGTAATCGTCTATAAATCCGATAGTTCCCATCCATAAGGTGGTTACGATAAGCAGAATGATATAGATGTTATTCAATTTTGTAAAAAGGAACACTGGAATCAACGTTGCAATAATGATAATCAGTCCACCCATGGTTGGTGTTCCCGATTTTTCATTTTGACCTGCCAAACCCAATTCACGTACGGTTTCTCCCACCTGTTGATTTCTAAGAAAAGCAATAATTCGCTTTCCATAGATTGTCGAAATCATCAATGAAAGAATGACCGCTAGAGCTGAACGGAATGTGATGTATTGAAACACTCCAGTTCCTGGAATATTAAGGGTTTTGTCGAAGTATTCAAATAAGTAGTATAACATAAATTCCAATATTTAAAATTCCAAATTCCAACCATTGGGATTTGGGATTTGGTTTTTGTTTATTCCCCTAGTTGGATTAATAATTCCTTTACAATTTGCATATCGTCAAAATCGTAGCGAACGCCATTAATTTCTTGATACGTTTCGTGTCCTTTTCCAGCTATCAGAATGATATCGTTTGGTTGTGCTAATTGACAGGCCGTTTTAATGGCTTGCTTCCTGTCGGTAATGGAAACCGCTTTTTTGAAATTTTGCGGTTCAACTCCTTTTTCCATTTCAGCGATAATTGTTTCCGGATTTTCCGTCCTTGGATTATCCGACGTGATGATGACTTTATCGCTTAATGTCGTTGCGATATTGGCCATAATCGGACGTTTGGTTTTATCTCTGTCACCTCCGCAACCCACAATGGTAATCAGTTGCTCATTTTTGGTTCGGATATCGTTGATGGTTTTTAGTACATTTTCGAGTGCATCGGGCGTATGTGCATAATCTACAATAGCTGTAATCTTCCCGTCGGATACGATATATTGAAAACGACCTGAAACACTTTCCAATTCAGACAGCAGTCGCAGCACTTCAAAGGAATCAAGTCCAAGTTCAACTGCCGTTCCATAAATGGCGAGTAAATTATACGCATTAAAAGTTCCGATTAGTCTTACCCAAACTTCATTGTCATTTATTTTCATCAACAGACCGGACATTTGACTTTCTAATATCTGTGCTTTGTAATTTGCATACGATTTCAGTGCGTAAGTCAATTTTCGTGATACGGTATTTTGCATCATTACAATTCCGTTCTTGTCATCAATGTTCACCAAAGAAAAAGCAGATTTAGGAAGATGATCAAAAAACGACTTCTTCACATCACGGTATTCTGCGAAAGTCGGGTGGTAATCGAGATGATCGTGTGATAAGTTCGTAAAAACACCCCCTTCGAATTGTAATGCTTCGGTTCGTTGTTGGTGAATGCCGTGTGAGCTCACTTCCATAAAACAATGGGTCACGCCGCTGTCAACCATTTCTCTTAAATACTTGTTGATGGTAATCGAATCTGGCGTGGTATGAGTCGCCTTATATTCAATTGTATCTACCATGATTTTTACGGTAGAAAGCAAACCTACTTTGTATCCTGCTTTTTGAAATAATTGGTATAGTAAGGACGCTATGGTTGTTTTTCCATTAGTCCCGGTGATGCCAACTAATTTCAATGAATGCGATGGATTTCCGTAGAAATTGGCCGCAATAAATGCCAGTGCTTTGTTGGTGTCTTTTACTTGAATATAGGTGATTCCTTCTACAATTTCAGTTGGAAAAGTATCACAAACAATAGCAACGGCGCCTTGTTGAATTGCTTTATCAATAAAATCGTGACCATTAGATTGCGTGCCCCGAATAGCAATAAACAAATCGTTTGATCCAATTTTTCTTGAATCAAAGTCGATGGCATTAATAGCAATATCTGTAGCGCATATTACTGCTTCAATGCTTACTTTGTAAACTATTTCTTTTAAGACAATCACGATAATTCTAGTGTTATGGTTGTGTTTTTATTGAAAGGTTGTCCAGGTTGGATTGACTGAGATTTAACTTTTCCAGTACCCTTAACTTTTATATTTAACCCTAAATTTCCAAGCAATGCAATTGCATCCATCCCAGACATTCCTCTCACATTTGGTATAAAACTTTGTTTTTTTTGTGCTTTTGTATAATAAGCTGAGTAATTCTCTTCTTGCTTTGTGCTCTTTTTATTCAAATTTTTGATTTCGTTGGTTGAAGGCACATCCGTAAATATTTTTTGCGCAATTCTTTTGAAAACCGGACCTGCTACGTCCGCTCCGTAATAATTATTGTTTGAAGTATTCGGTTCGTGAACGACCACGATACAGGAATATTTGGGGGCTTCTGCCGGAAAGTAACCTACAAATGAAGAAATGTAGTGCTTTTCTACACCGCCGTTTTTCGCATAATTCGCTTGCGCGGTACCTGTTTTTCCAGCCATGGAAAAGTCTTTGGAATAGAGTTTAGATCCCGTTCCTTTCTTAACTACATTTTGCAAAACGGCTCTAACTTTAAGTAAGGTTTCAGTCGAGCATACGCTCGGATTGATTACTTCGGTGTTATATTTCTTGATGGTTTTGTTCCATTCCTTTATTTCAGAAACAAACTGAGGTTTAACCATCACACCGTTGTTGGCGACAGCATTGTAATAAGTCAGTGTTTGTAATGGTGTGATAGAAACGCCATATCCAAATGCCATCCATGGTAAAGAAATAGCGCTCCAGTTTTTATCTCCAGGTTGCGGAATATATGGTATTCCCTCACCTTTGATTGGAAGACCAAGCGGTTTATTTAATCCGTAGGAATTTAGATGATTGACAAATTGAGCTGGGTCATTTTTGTAGTTATTGTATACTGCTTGCACCATAACCGTATTGGAGGAAACCTCAAATCCGCGTGCGAGTGAAATTTTGCCATAACCGCCTTCATGCGAGTCCCGAACTTTCTTACCTGAATAAATGATAGTTCCACCTTGGCTATCGAAAACAGCGCTAGTATCGACTTTCTTGTCTTCTAACAAAGTCATCAAATCTGCCAATTTATAGGTTGAACCTGGTTCGTGCGATTCTGCTATTGCGTAATTGGTAGTCTCAAAGTATGTACTGTCTTCTGCCTTATTTGCATTTTCTGGATTTTTTCCAAGATTAGAAATGGCTTTGATTTTGCCCGTTTTGGTTTCCATCACCACCACACAACCGTGATCTGCGTTAAAGGCGCGAAGTTGTTTAAGCAAAGCATGGTGGGCAATATCTTGAATATAAACATCGATGGTTGATATCACGTCGTAACCGTCTTGAGGATCTACTTCATTGACATCGCGAATGGGTTTCCATTGACCTTTAGCAATTTTTTGCTTTAGGATTTTACCGTCTTTACCGTTGAGATATTTTCTAAAAGCCCATTCGATACCTTTACCGTCCTTCTCTCCGCTTGGAGTAACTCTTTCGTAACCGATTGTTCTTTCCGCAATCTTCCCAATGGGATGTTCACGAACGGTCTTTTGCTCCGTGATGATACCACCTTTGTATGCGCCTAAGTTGAATAATGGAAAACTTTTGATTTTCATATACTGCGTATAACTTAAGTCACGAGCTACTAGGAAGTATCGGTTGTTATTCGCTCTAGCTTTCCGCAAGTCAGATTGAAAGGTACTGCTGGGTTTTCTTAACAGCAACCCCAAAGAATCGGCAAGTGATTTTACATTTTTTTCGAAAGCGTCGCTTTTAGGCGCAACAGCATCAAAACGAATGGTGTATTTTGGAATTGACGTTGCTAATAAACTTCCGTCTGCAGAATATACATTTCCTTTATTGGCCGGAATTACAAAATTTCGAACCGTTCTTTCTTTTGCTAATTTGCGATAGTAGTCGCCTTCGACCCATTGAATGTTTGTTAACTTGACAGTAATTGCAATTGCCATGAGAAACATCGCAAAAGCAACCATATACATACGATAAGAAATATATTTATCTTCTACTGCCATATTCTTTTTAACAAACTTTTTTCCTCTTCTTTTTTTACTTTAATTTTAGTTGGCGGCACTGATGATGGATAGATTTGTTTTGCTTCCATTTTTTCCGATACGGTCGATTCCATTCTAAGCTTCATCAATTCAGAACGACGGTCAACAAATTCTGACCGCAGCTCTTTTACTTCACCAGTTAATGCAATAATTTTAAATACTTTCTGCTCATAGCGCTGTGTATTGGCAATCATGATAATTGCCAGTAAAATCAAGAATACAATAAACCGCCAATTCTTGGCTGCATTGGCTTCCTCGTTGATTAAGAACCTTGCTTTTAATATGCTGTAAACACCGTTTTTCATACTTACAATTTTTCTGCAATTCTCAACTTGGCACTTCTAGCTCTATTGTTTATCTTAATTTCGTTAGCATCTGGAACAATTAATTTCCCTATTGTCTTGAATGGAACGGAATAGTTTCCGAAAAAATCGCGTTCTGGTTCACCTTCAAACATCCCATTCTTGATATATCGTTTAACCAGTCGGTCTTCTAGTGAATGATAGGAAATCACACTCAATCTTCCACCTGTATTCAAAACTTCCAAGGATTGTTCGAGAAACTCTTTCAAAACTTCCATCTCTTGATTGACCTCGATTCTAATCGCTTGATACATTTGCGCCAATATCTTATGGCTTTTGTGTGCTGGTAAAAATCGACCTAAAACTATTTTGAGCTGTTCCGTATTTCTAATCGGTGTATTTTCTCTAGCTTCAATAATTACCCTTGCTATTGCCGGTGCATTTTTTAGTTCACCGTAATCTAAAAAGACTCTTTTCAGATTTTCCGCATCATATTCATTGACTACTCTAAAGGCGTTTAGCTCGTTTTTCTGACTCATTCTCATATCAAGCTCAGCATCAAATCGAGTAGAAAAACCACGCTCTGCAACATCAAATTGATGTGATGAAACTCCTAGATCTGCCAGAATACCGTCAACTTTTTGAATTCCGTGAAATCGTAAAAATCTTTTTAAGTATCTGAAATTTTCATTGATCAACACAAATCGCTCATCTGCTATGCTATTTGCTAAAGCATCTTCATCTTGATCAAAAGCAAACAATTTTCCGTTTGGACCCAATCGATTTAGAATTTCCCTAGAATGTCCGCCGCCGCCAAAAGTCACATCGACATAAACCCCATCTGGCTTGATGTTTAAACCGTCGACAGAAGCATGAAGCAGAACAGGATTATGATATTCCATTAGCATCATCATTAACATTTCCCATTACATCTTCTGCCAAATCGGCAAAATCAATTACAGAATCATCTATTGCTTTTTCGTATAAATCTTTATCCCAGATCTCCACGATGTTCACTGCAGAAGACAGCACAACATCCTTGGATATTTGCGAGAATACCACTAAATCTTTTGGAATTAACAATCGACCAAGAGCGTCGATTTCTACCACTTTCACACCCGCTGTGAATCGACGGATGAAATCATTGTTCTTTTTCACAAAACGATTGAGCTTATTGATTTTTTCCATCATCAAATTCCATTCGTTCATTGGATACAATTCGAGACAAGGTTGAAAAACAGAACGCTTCAAGACAAATCCGTCTTGAAGAGCAATCGACAACTGCTTTTTCAAAGGCGCTGGAATCAGCAACCTTCCTTTAGCATCGACTTTGCATTCATATGTTCCAACAATTGAATTCAAAAAAGTGGCTTTAAAATGTTTAGGAGCAAAAATATAAAAATAATTACCACAATTTACCACAAACTACCACTTTGTTAATAAGTTTTACCACTTTGTGCCATTTTCCTCTGCTTGCGGACTTTTTTAGCACAACAACTTCTTTAGCAAAACATTAGAAAAGTATTGTCATTTAAAATTCCGTTGTTAAAAAAACAGTAAGTATCGAAATGCCGCCCATTATCTTACAAATGTCTACCAGTGACTTTTTTGGTCTTAAAAACAGAGGAAGCGTTTCTTTTAATCTATAAAATCCTATATTTGTGCCGCAAGAAATGGCAATAAAAACGATGAATTCTATTTTAAAAAAGGAAGGCAAGTACACTTATTACGAAGCAGGAGAAGGAACGCCAATAGTTATTCTTCATGGTCTCATGGGCGGTTTGAGTAACTTTGATGGCGTTGCAAATTATTTCCCTTTACACGGATATAAAGTTATTATCCCTGAACTTCCGATTTATACCCAGAATATCTTAAAGACGAACGTGAAGGCTTTTGCTAGATATGTAAAGGATTTTATCACCTTTAAAGGATTTGATCGGGTGATTTTGTTAGGAAATTCTTTAGGCGGTCATATTGCTTTGTACCATACTAAAATGTATCCGGAAAAAATGCTTGGACTTGTAATTACTGGAAGTTCCGGATTGTACGAAAGTGCGATGGGCGACAGCTATCCGAGACGAGGAGATTATGACTATATTCAGAAAAAAGCGGAAGCAGTTTTTTACGATCCTAAAATCGCGACAAAGGAAATTGTAGATGAAGTCTATTCGATGGCCAACGATCGCATCAAACTAATTAAGACTTTGACCATTGCAAAGAGTGCCATTCGTCATAATATGGCAAAGGATTTACCTAAAATGCACGTTCCAACTTGCATTATTTGGGGTAAAAACGACAATGTCACGCCGCCTGAAGTCGCAGAAGAATTCCACAAACTACTCCCTCATTCATCTCTTTTTTGGATTGACAAATGTGGACATGCTGCCATGATGGAACATCCAGATGAATTCAATGTCTTAATGCATCAGTGGTTGAAGGAACAAAAATTATAAATGTCATTCTCGCAAGACGAGCTAATTAACTATTTTACATGCTTTTGCTTGTTTTAGTTAAATTTGGAAAAACTAATTCCTCTCATGAAAATTACCACCGCCGAATTTATTATCAGCAATTCTGAAGTAGCCAAATGTCCGAAAGATATTTTACCAGAATACGCTTTTATTGGTCGTTCAAATGTTGGTAAATCTTCATTGATTAACATGTTAACCAATCATAAGAATTTAGCTAAAACATCGGGAAGACCAGGGAAAACGCAATTAATCAATCATTTTAAGATTAATAATAACTGGTTTTTAGTGGATTTACCAGGCTATGGCTATGCCAAAGTATCTAAGAAAACAAAATCGGTTTTTCAGCAATTTATTACAGATTATTTTGAAAAACGAGAACAATTGGTTTGTGCCTTTGTACTGATCGATATTCGCCATGAAGCGCAAAATATCGATTTAGAGTTTATGGAGTTTATGGGCGAAAGCGAAATCCCGTTTTGCATCATTTTCACCAAAGCCGACAAAATTAGCAAAGTAAAAATTCAATCGCATATCGCTGCGTACTCCAAGCAAATGCTGGCAAACAATTGGGCAGAAATGCCTCCTTATTTTGTCACCTCTGCGACTGAAAGCACAGGAAAAGACGAATTGCTTTCTTATATTGAGGAAATCAATCAGGACGTTTTTAAGAACAATAGCGAATTCTAGTAGGCGCGGAAGTGCTTTGTTATTTCAACTCTAATTTCTCGGCAAAATAATCACAAAAATCTTTCATAGTTGCGGTCATTTTCTCATCGCCAGTGGCGCGGCTAAAGGTTTCCGACATCGCTACCAATGTTTGATGAAAAAATAATTTCATTTCATCAACGGGCATTTCTTTAGTCCAAAGGTCGATTCGCAACGTTTCTTTTGCTTTGCTATCCCAAATAGACAGCATCATTGCTTTGGCTTCCTCAGCATCAACACCGCCATCTTGCGCGGTCCAGGTGAGTTTTTCTGGGACTCTATTTTCGTCTAATTCGACTAAGAACTTTATTTCAGAGGTTATTGTGTTTGCCATTATTTCTTGGGTTTGTATTTTGATTTTTCGAAGATTTCTTTCGCGTCCATTTTCAGAAAGTCATTGAGTGAAACTTTATTGTTCTCCATAAATGAACGGGCGATTTGCCAGCCCATCCAAGTTCCTATTCTTCCTGGTGTTTCGTTGTCAATTTCGAGATAGAATTTTGAAAATGGCGCAGGATTGATAAAACGAGGAATTAGTTTTTGATCGCTATCATACAACATTTTGTTTTCGATGAAATAACGCCAGATGTAGCCTTCGTTTTCTTGACACCACATTAATTGTTCATTCGTATATCCAATCTTGTCGGCATCTGAAGTTTCTGGAAGCAGTTGATCTTTGAGGTACAATTCCTTTCCTACATAAATCATTTGCGATAGAAATGTAAGATCGCTCGGTGGAGTCACTTTCGTTTTGGCAAAGCTAGAAGCAATATCTGGCAAGATTTGATTGGATTCAAAGTTTTGGGTAATGTACGCCGGAAAATCGTAAAAGCGATGTTTACTTCCGAGGTAAAGTTCGAGAGAGATGATGAGCATTTCTTTATTGTAGATGACTTTATTATGGTAATCCATTTCTGAAATGACAGTATACACTTTTGGCGTTTTTGTTTCTGGGAAATAGTACTTGATGTGTTTAAAAAGAGCTTCTATTTCGGCGGTCTTACCATCAAAGTTGGCATATAACTTCTCTACTTCGGTGTACAACTCTCGCCATTGTGGATGCTGCATTTTCTCTAACCAAACACTGTCGTCATTTCCTGCGGGAAAAAAGAACGGATATTCTTGTTTAAGCTTAGGCAAATCTTGC
>JBIKRP010000351.1:0-3009 GCA_044349145.1 Flavobacterium sp. | reverse complement strand
GGAGCTCGGGTCCCGCTATTCGCTGCAATCTTTTTTATTGCTTTTGTCATCCCGAGCGTCTACCTGTCGGCAGACAGGCAGTCGAGGGAATTTTTATAAAGCAAAAAAAAGGATTTCCGCTACTATCGGGGCTAGGGCATCTCTTAAACCGAGAACCGCGTGAGGGATTGTAGCAAAGTGCCGCGCACTGCGAAAAGCCCGACCCTTGTGGTCACGCCCAAACGAATAACCAGTTAACCAATTAAACGATTTCACGATTAAACAAATAAACGATTAAACAATAAGATACAATGGAATACAGAATTGAAAAAGACACCATGGGTGAAGTAAAAGTCCCAGCCGATAAATATTGGGGCGCGCAAACCGAGCGATCTAGAAACAACTTCAAAATCGGTCCATCGGCGTCTATGCCCAAAGAAATCATAGAAGGATTTGCCTATTTGAAGAAAGCTGCGGCTTATGCCAATTGCGACTTAGGCGTGTTATCAACCGAAAAACGGGATGCGATTGCTGCCGTTTGCGACGAGATTCTCGCTGGCAAACTCGACGATCAATTTCCTTTAGTAATTTGGCAAACGGGTTCTGGAACGCAAAGCAATATGAACGTCAATGAAGTGGTGGCGAATCGCGCGCAAGTTTTGGCTGGTTTCAGAATTGGTGAAGGTGAAGCTGTGGTCAAAGCCAATGACGACGTCAACAAATCGCAATCTTCAAATGACACGTTCCCAACCGGAATGCATATTGCGGCTTATAAGGCAGTGGTAGAAACGACGATTCCTGGTGTAGAAAAATTACGAGATACTTTGCAAGCCAAAGCTACAGAATTCAACAATGTGGTAAAAATTGGACGAACGCACCTGATGGACGCGACGCCATTAACCCTTGGACAAGAAATCTCTGGTTATGTTGCCCAATTGAATTACGGTATAAAAGCTTTGAAAAATACTTTATCCCATTTATCTGAAGTGGCATTAGGCGGAACCGCTGTCGGCACTGGATTGAATACGCCGGACGGATATGATGTAAAAGTAGCAGAATATATCGCGAAGTTTACCGGCCATCCTTTTGTAACAGCACCCAACAAATTTGAAGCTTTGGCTTCGCACGACGCGATTGTAGAAAGTCACGGCGCTTTGAAACAATTGGCGGTTTCTTTGAATAAGATTGCCAATGATGTTCGCATGTTGGCTTCTGGTCCACGTTCTGGAATTGGAGAGATTTTAATTCCTGAAAACGAACCAGGATCTTCTATCATGCCAGGAAAAGTCAACCCAACGCAATGTGAAGCTCTCACCATGGTTTGTGCACAAGTTATTGGAAACGACGTCGCTATTAGTGTTGGCGGCATGCAAGGCCATTACGAATTAAACGTTTTCAAACCTGTCATGGCGGCGAACTTCTTGCAATCGGCGAGATTATTAGGCGATGCTTGTTTGTCGTTTGAGGAGCATTGTGCGAGCGGCATCGAACCCAACTACAAACGCATTAAAGAATTGGTTGACAATTCACTGATGTTGGTCACTGCTTTAAACACAAAAATTGGGTATTATAAATCAGCTGAAATTGCGCAAACGGCACATAAGAACGGAACCACTTTGAAAGACGAGGCTGTTCGATTGGGTTATGTTAGTGCGGAAGACTTTGATGCTTGGGTAAAACCAGAAGAAATGGTGGGAAGCTTGAAATAATTGACAATTGATAATTAACAATTGATAATTAGACCTGCGATCTTATTGCAGGTCTTTTTTTGTGGATATAACTTTAACATTAGTTTAAACTGCTAAATTTCAGAAAAATAGGTTTTTGTTTTTTAATTTTCTTTATCTTCAAATTGTGTTTCGTAAAAAGATATAAATCAAGATAAAAGCGCTGAAGATGTTGAAAAATAAGATAACCTTAAAACAGGAACTGTTAGCCGAACGCTCGAAATTCAAGTCGGAAACGGCAATTTTAGAAGAAGTTTCGCATATTTTGAGTGAAAATGAAATGGCAAGAGACCAGATCAAAAACGCTTTGAGAAGTAAAACTTCAACAGAATCAAATGATTTTAATTTTGAATTACTGGAAATGGATAAAATTTTTCATTTGGTGCAAATCCGATCGGTTTGTGTTGACTATCGCTTAAGGTTTTTAGACACAACATACTTTAAAGACGGCATTCCTGAAGAAGCCATTTCAAAAATTAATGCGCTAGAAAAGTCACACGGAACAACGCTCGGTGGATTTAAAATCATGGCGCCAAGTAAAGCTTTTCAATTATTGAGTTACGATGATCCATTGTTATTTGCGCCGATCGGAAATGATTATTACTACTTAGTGCACCAATGGGGGAAAGACATCACGCCGAAGCGGAAATGGCTGGTCATGCCATTCAAGAACCTGTTAAACTTTATGTTTTTTAGCGTTGTGGTGAGTTTACTTATTACTTGTGTAACACCAGAAAATAATTTGAGCAAAGCCGTTCCGATGGCGAATATCATTATTTTCCTTTTCGCTTTCAAATCGATTGTCGCTGTTTTTATGTATGCCTTTTTTATGATGGGCAAAAACTTCAATGTGGCGATTTGGGATCGGAAGTACTTTAATAATTAAATAAAAAAAACCTGCTATTTAGCAGGTTTTTTTGTTTTAGAATGCCACATTCCATCGTGGCAATTTACCGTTTTCATCTAAGAATTTCTGCAATATCAAACCTTCGACATATGTGGGAATAAATTTATTTTTGGCATTGAATGTTTCATACCAATATACTTCCAATCGAGCGATTTTTTCCAATTTCATTTGCGCTGGCCATGAGTATTTACGTCCCGTTTTGGCGAATTGGTGTCCATTGACAATCTTATCGTAAAGCCCACCATTTTTGCTTTTTAAGGAACCATCATTCTGAATCGTTCCTGTTGAGCCGACCATAATGAGTTCTTTCTCTTCTCCATCTGCGGCAAACACTAGAAATACGCCACTTCCATTTTCGCTGGCGTTGCAAACTTCTTCTAGGCTATTATCAACAGT
>JBIKRP010000350.1:0-3026 GCA_044349145.1 Flavobacterium sp. | reverse complement strand
CTAAGGTGGTTATTGCGGCGGGGCTCACCTCTTCCCATCCCGAACAGAGAAGTTAAGCCCGCCTGCGCAGATGGTACTGCAATTTGTGGGAGAGTATGTCGTCGCCTTTTTTAGAAAACCCCAGCTTGAAAAAGCTGGGGTTCTTTGTTTATAGGAGCGACGCTGTCGGCTAACGCCTCAAGTCGTCGCCTTTTTTAGTGGAAAGCCTGTCTGAAAAGACAGGCTTTCTTGTTTTTATCGGAGCGACGCAGTTCGAGCAAAGCTCTCGGGTCGTCGCCTTTTTAAGAAACACGAGCGTCAGCGAACTGGCGAAGCAAACCCGTTGTGAAAGCAACGGGTTTTTTGTTTTTAAAATACCTGACTGCCACCGGCTGTCCTCCTCTTAATATCAAATGTCGCCTTTTTTAGAAACACGAGCGCTAGCGAATTGGCGAAGCAAACCCTGTTCTAACGAACGGGGTTTTTTGTTTTATTTTTTACCGCAAAGAAACGCTAAGGTTAGGCGCAAGGTTCGTAAAGAACTAAAGTGCGTAACCTTAGGTAAAAATATATTTACTACTTTTATAAAAGTTAAAGGAGAAGCAACATTATGAAAAATTATTACTTAAGAATTGTCGCAATTATATTTTTTGTAATGGGCATAACTTCCTGTTCTAACGAAGAAACCAAAACACAAAACACAATAGTTACGCGACCAACTGTCCCGATCCAAGCACCAACTGTTACAGACATCGACGGTAATGTGTACCGTATAGTTACTATAAATAACCAAAATTGGACGAAGACAAATCTAAATGTAAGTCATTATCGAAACGGAGATCCTATTCCGCATGTAAGAAACGGAGTGCAATGGATTAACCTAACAACAGGGGCTTGGTGTTACTATAATGGCGACGCAGCAAATGGCGTGAAATATGGTAAATTATACAATTGGTATGCGGTGAATGACCCAAGAGGTTTGGTACCTAATGGTTGGCATGTGCCGAGTAATGAAGAATGGACTAATGTATCCAACTATTTAGGAGGATACAACGTCGCAGGAGGTAAAATGAAAGCTACTGGTACAAGTCAAGCAGGCACGGGATTGTGGTGGAGTCCTAACGCGAACGCTACAAACAGCATTGGTTTTACAGGTCAACCAGGTGGGGTTCGCCGCGATAATGGAGCATTCAACAACATTGCAAGTAATGGATTCTGGTGGAGCACCACAGAGTCGACCTTAACACCTTACGGATGCAATTTTTCCTTGTCTTTTGTCAATAGTACTACATATGTAACAATTGGCACAGCTAAGACATGTGGCTTATCTGTGCGTTGTATTAAGGATTAAGACCCTTTTGTGTTTTTCTATTTCAAAATATAGCAGCTTGTTAACTTGTTGTTTGTAATTTATTAATAAAATCAGAAGTTCATTATTAGAAAACGTTGTGAGTTCTTTCAGCATTTTTGATTGTTCAAAAATGGGACGTTCGTTGTTCAATATTTAATATTCAAAAATTTTCAAGGTGGAATGGATGATTAACGAATAGCGAACGTTTAAGTTTTGCGAAAGTCTACAATTAGAAAGCGATCGCTCGCTAAGACGCTAAGGCGCAAAGAAATAAAAGCACTAAGTGGTATGAATAGATTTAATTACTAATTTTATACAATCTTAAAAAAACATTGCCATGAAAGAATACAACTTCATTACTGCAATTTTGTTCTTTGGATTACTCTCGTGTTCTAACGAAGAAACCAAAACGCAAAATCAAATAGCTGCGCGACCAACGGTGCCGATACAAAATGGTGAAGTAAGAATTGGAAACCAAATTTGGATGACCAAAAACCTAAACGTAAGTCGTTACAGAAATGGAGATCCCATTCCTCAGGTGACTGATCCAACTCAATGGGAAAATTTGACAACTGGTGCCTGGTGTTATTACAGAAATATTGCTGCAAACGGTCTGGTTTATGGCAAATTATATAATTGGTATGCTGTTAATGACGCACGAGGTCTAGCTCCTTTGGGCTATCACCTGCCATCAGATGCGGAGTGGACAGCTTTAGTTGCTTATTTAGGTTTCGCTAATGTAGCAGGAGGAAAAATGAAATCAACGGGAACCATACAAGCGGGTACTGGTCTCTGGCAAAGCCCTAACACAGGCGCAACCAATGAATCAGGGTTTAACGGTCCTCCAGGAGGTTATCGTAACATAAATGGTAATTTCTCTTTTATTGGCAACTACGGTTTCTGGTGGAGTTCTACAGAGAACGGTATTGCTGGCGCCTGGTACCGCTACCTGAGTGACATTTACGGAGTCGCAAGGAGAAACTACTATAATAAGGAGTTCGGTTTCTCTGTACGTTGCGTAAGGGACTAAAAAGTATCTTTGCGTGAGGGATAGAAGCGGAAATCCTTTGTTACCGTTGTTAGGTGACAAAGATTGGGAGTGTAAAGCCCGACGGCTCGCAAAAGGTTCATGAAAAAGCAAAATGTCCATGAGCCGGCACGCCCCACTATTTAAAATCGACCGACAACGAATTGACGCAATACCGTTGTCCGGTTTTCGTTGGTCCGTCGTCAAATACATGTCCGAGATGACTGCCACAATTCGCGCATAGAATTTCAACACGCAACATGCCATGTGAAGTATCTCTCATATACTCGACTTTTCCAGGAATCGATTCATCAAAAGAAGGCCAACCACAATGGGCATTGAACTTAGAATCACTTTCAAACAACGCCTCACCACAGCCACCACAACAATAAGTTCCTTTTTCGAAATGAACGTTGTATTGTCCAGAATGAGGGAATTCCGTTCCTTTTTGACGTAGGATTTTGTAGCGTTCGAGACCGAGTTGCGCTTCCCATTCTTCTTCAGTTTTTGTTATTGGATAATTCATGTGGTAATAAATTGAATTGTTTTTTGAATAACAGCCGCATCTCCTAAAATCTTTCGATGTCCTAAGTTTTGTGTAATCATCAAATCTCCATTTTTTAGATGCTGATGAATGTGATGCGCACAACTTACAGGTACTTCCTCATC
>JBIKRP010000349.1:0-3029 GCA_044349145.1 Flavobacterium sp. | reverse complement strand
ATTAATCTTCCACTAAAGGTAAATTGTCTAGATTTACTTGTTTATGATAGCAAACTCAGAAATAGCAATTGTTGGCGGCGGCTTAGCAGGATTGACCGCAGCAATTCACCTATCAAAATTGGGATATTCCATTACTTTAATTGAAAAAAATACCTATCCAAAACATAAAGTTTGCGGAGAATATGTTTCGAACGAAGTCGTTCCCTATTTAGATTGGTTGGGCATCCATCCCGAAAGTTTACAACCGACTCAAATAGAATATTTACATTTTTCCACTAAAAACGGGAAATCAGTTCAAACCATGCTGCCATTGGGCGGATTCGGAATTAGTAGATATGCATTAGATGAGTATCTATCACAAATCGCCATTAAAAATAACTGCAAAATATTGCACGAAACCGTCAATTCCATTGAATTTATGGCGGATGTTTTTTCTATACAACTTTCGAATAATAAAATTATTCAAGCCCATATTGTCCTTGGTGCGTATGGCAAACGTTCTCACTTAGATCAAAAGTTAGAGAGAACCTTTATTCAAAAAAAATCGCCTTGGTTGGCTGTGAAGGGACATTTTAAAGTTGATTTCCCCAATAATCTTGTAGGGTTGCATCATTTTTACGGTGGATACTGCGGTGTTTCAAAAGTAGAGAACAACACGGTAAATATTTGTTATTTAGCTGATTACGAAACGTTCAAGCAACATAAAAATATTGAAGAATATCAAGATAATGTTGTTACTAAAAATCCATTTTTGAAAGAAATTCTTGAAAAAGCAACCCCCATTTTTGAAAAACCGTTAACCATCAGTCAAATCTCTTTTGAGCAGAAAAAGCCAGTAGAAAATCACATTCTAATGATTGGTGATAGCGCTGGATTGATTCATCCGTTATGCGGAAATGGCATGGCAATGGCGATTCATAGTGCTAAAATGGCGTGTGAACTGATTGATGATTTCTTAAAGAAGGCAGAGATAGATCGACGTAAATTAGAAGAAAAATACGTTCGAGAATGGAATCATAATTTTAGAAATAGAATCCGCACAGGTCGCTGGTTGGCAAATCTATTAAGGCAGCCAATACTGTCGCAGCTAATACTGCGGCTGACCATAGCATTTCCGTTTTTGCTACGTGCCATAATCAAAAGGACTCATGGTCAAACAATCAAAGTTCCTAATTCATGAAATTAAGTACAAAATACAGAACCGATGCGCCTGAAATCATGGATGATTTTGCTTTAGAAGGACCGCAGTTGACAGATGCATTAGATAAAATTGCCCAAATCAATCAGCTTTTGGGAGGCAACACTTTGACATTAAATGGTGTTTTAAAATTAATCTCTAAAGTACCAAAAGGGCGAGTGATTACTATTGTAGATTTGGGTTGTGGTAGCGGTGATATGCTTAGAACACTCGCAGACTATGCGCTAAGAAATCAACTGAATTTCAAATTAATAGGAATCGACGCCAACTTATTTACCGTGAATTATGCAACAAATTCTTCAATCAAGTATCCGAATATCGAGTACCTTTCAAAAGATATTTTCGAAATAAAATTTGAAAATCTTACTTTTGATATCGCGCTTTGTACTTTGACTTTACATCATTTTAAAGACCATCACATCATTCGTATTATTGAAAATTTAGAAAAAAACGCCAGACTAGGAATAGTTGTAAATGATTTGCATCGAAGTAAAATTGCTTATCGTTTATTTCAACTAATTGCTGTAATTTTTAGATTAAAAGAAATGTCAAAAAAAGACGGATTAACTTCCATTCTTCGAGGATTTAAGAAAGAAGAACTAATTGGTTTTTCTAAAAACTTACAAAACTCCATTACAGAAGTACAGTGGAAATGGGCTTTTCGGTATCAATGGATTATAACTAAATTATGAGTGTAAAAATAACAACGGTCGCCACACAATTGCCCAAGCATTCACGGACAACAAAGGAAATCATTCCATTTCTAGACACTTGGTTGTTCGAACAGGACGAACGTTTCATAAGAAAAGTGAAGAAAATATTTGAAAATGCGGCGGTTGATAAACGTTATTCAATAATGGACCCCATTGAAGTATTTACGGCTGCTACGTTTGAAGATAAGAATGAGATTTATGTTCGAGAAGTTATTGATTTGGGTGAAAAAGTATTAAGAAAAGCTTTAGACAAAGCAAGCTGGAACGCACAAGACGTCGACTTTATTATCACTGTAAGTTGCACTGGAATTATGATTCCATCTCTAGATGCCTATCTCATCAATAAACTCAAAATGAAACAAGAGATTGTGCGGTTGCCCGTTACGGAGATGGGTTGTGCTGCAGGAATCTCCGGGATTATTTACGCACGAAACTTCCTTAAAGCCAATCCAGGAAAAAGAGCTGCGGTGATTGCAGTAGAATCGCCAACTGCAACGTTTCAGTTAAATGACTTTTCGATGGCAAACATCGTAAGTGCAGCAATCTTTGGTGATGGCGCGGCTTGTGTTCTATTGTCCTCAGAAGCAGATGCTGTAGGTCCACATATATTAGATGATGAGATGTATCATTTTTATGACAATGAACATATGATGGGTTTCAAATTAACCAATTCTGGGCTACAAATGATTTTAGACATTGAAGTTCCTGAGACAATTGCAATGCATTTTCCAAACATAATTCATCCTTTTTTGACCAAGAATGACTTAGCAATAGAATCCATTGACCATTTGATTTTTCATCCAGGAGGGAAGAAAATCATACAAACAGTTGAAGCGCTATTTTTGGGATTGGGAAAAAATATCGATGCAACGAAAGAAATATTGCGGTTATACGGCAATATGTCGAGCGCAACCGTCTTATATGTGTTACTAGAAATCATGGAAAAGCGGCCAGAAAAAGGCGAGAAGGGATTGATGCTAAGCTTTGGTCCAGGGTTTTCAGCGCAAAAAGTACTTTTAGAATTTTAAGAATGACGACAAACGAAATCATAGCAAAATTGCCGTACGACAGACCATTTTTGTTTGTTGATGAACTCTATCACATCGATGAAAATGGCG
>JBIKRP010000348.1:0-3043 GCA_044349145.1 Flavobacterium sp. | reverse complement strand
ACGTTTAGAGTAAAATCGAATGAGTATTTTATTCCAGTTTCAGGCTCCATTAATGTTGAAGAAGAATTGGCAAAACTTACGGAAGAATTAAAATATACACAAGGATTTCTAAAATCTGTTCAGGCCAAATTATCAAACGAAAGATTCGTTTCTGGCGCACCGGAGAAAGTGCTTGAAATAGAGCGTAAGAAGGAAGCAGATGCGCTGGCAAAAATCGCTACCATCGAGCAGAGTTTAGCTAGTTTGAAATAATATAAAATCCCAAGTGTGAACTTGGGATTTTTTTATTTTGCTTTCCTTGCTTCTTCATACCGTTCCGCGACTTTTTTCCAATTAATCACCTTGAAAAAAGCATCAATATATTTCTTTCTTTTGTATTGATAGTTCAAGTAGTAAGCATGTTCCCAAACATCTAAAGCTAGGATTGGTGTTCCCTTAACAATAGCATTTGACATCAAAGGATTGTCTTGATTGGCGGTACTTGTAATCTGCAATTTCCCAGATCTGTCCGTGACCAACCAAGTCCAACCAGAGCCAAACTGCTTGGAGGCAGCATCTTCATATTGATTTTTAAAATCATTAAAGGAACCAAAATCACGCGCAATAGCAATGGCCAAAGAATCTTTTGGTTCACCTCCTGATTTCGGCGCCATATTTTCCCAAAACAAACCGTGATTGTAGTAGCCGCCTGCATTGTTGCGTAAGTCACTATTATTAAGGTCGAGTTTTTTTAAGACTTCCTCAATAGGTAATTTATCGAGTTCTGTTCCTGTAATGGCTTTATTAAGATTATTGGTATAAGTTAAATAGTGCTTAGAATAATGCAGTTCCATTGTAAGCGCATCGATATGTGGAGCCAAAGCTTCATATCCGTAGGGCAGTTTTGCCATTTGATATGTTCCTTCATCCGCCTTGACGTCGTCTGGGCTTCCAATTAGCATCTTATCTTCTTTTGAAGGCAACGGCACTTCAACAACTTCAGTCAGTTTTTTATTATTGCATGAAATAATGGTAAACATAAGTAGGCTCGCAAAAATCGAGTATTCTCTTTTCATTACTTTCATTTCTTTGTTAGTGCCTCAATGGCTTCTATATATAATTCTTTTGCTTCGTCCGCAGTTAGATGGCTTATTTGCATCCATGCATTTGTCTTAAAAGCGTCTCGAAGGTGGTATGTAGCAGATATCGAAGATGGATCAACAGTACCGAAGGTTGCCTGTTTGTAATAAGCATACAAGCGTAACTGTACGTCTTGCGGTAAAGTTGATTGCGACATATTGTCCGCAATACTTACCGCTTCTTGAAATCTAGTTTCTAAATCTTTAGCATCCATTATTTTGAAGCTATGATGGTTTTTCCTCCTACCGCTTTTTGGTTGAGTTGCACATCGATTTGTGTTCCTAAAGGCAAAAACAAATCTACTCTAGAACCAAATTTTATGAATCCAGCGTCAGTACCTTGAATAACTTGCATGCCTTCTTCAGCATAATTTACTATTCGTCTCGCCAAAGCACCTGCAATTTGACGGTATAATATTTCACCGAAGACACGATTTTCTACAACGACGGTTGTTCGTTCGTTTTCTGTACTGGCCTTTGGATGCCAAGCCACAAGATATTTACCAGGATGATACTTACTGAAATTTACTTTCCCGCTGACAGCATAGCGCGTTACATGCACGTTTATTGGTGACATAAAAATAGAGACTTGTAATCTTTTGTCTTTAAAATACTCGCTTTCAAAAACTTCCTCGATAACAACAACTTTTCCATCAACTGGAGCAATCACATGATTATCGTTGATGGCAACGTCTCTTTTTGGGTTTCTAAAAAATTGCAGAATCAATATTAGAAAAAACAAAACAAAAAGTTCAACCCCTTTCTTAAGCCAAAATAAAGTGATAAAATGATCTGCTAGTAGCAAAAAAACTACTGTCAAGGTCGTTGCAATTAGGATAATTTTTCCGCCTTCTTTATGAAACATAATTTACAATTTGGTAAAACAAAAATACAAAAGGTCCTGCAAATATAATACTATCTAATCGATCTAATATTCCTCCGTGCCCAGGCATTATTTTTCCACTGTCCTTTACGCCAGCTGTTCTTTTGAATTTTGATTCAATTAAGTCGCCAAGTGTTCCAAAGACACCAACAATTAATGCAATTATGATCCATCTTAAGATAGGTTCGTGAATGTAATAAACAGCAATAAAAATGCTAATCAAAGCAGAAAAGAAAAGGCCGCCTAGAAAACCTTCAATCGTTTTTTTAGGAGAAACTCTCTCAAATAATTTTGTTTTCCCTACAGATTTGCCTACGACGTAAGCCATAGTGTCATTAAACCAAATCAAGATAAATAGGCTGATAACAATTTTCGGATTGAAGTGCGTTTCGACAAAAGGTAATTTAGCAAGTAAAATAAATGGGATGACTACATAACCAATTAAAAAAAAGAACTTTTCAATTGGACTAATAATCTTCTCCGCACGATTAAACAAGAATAAAAGTGCCTTGACTGCAGTCAGAAGAAATACTACCAATAATATAAAATCTGTTACAGAATTGCTAGTGTAATAAGTGCAGAAAAAGTAGCAAGATACTGCAGCCAGGAAAGGAATCACTTTATCAAGGCGCACGAGTTCACAAAATTCATAGACACTTAATAAAAGTAACAGTCCAAATAATACTAAAAAACTGTTTAAGAATAATGTTGCAGAGACTAATATAATGATATATAAAACCCCAGAAAGCGCTCTTGTTAGAGTTTCATTCATCTTAGAGGTCTTCTAAAAGAAGTAAATATAAATTTTTGGCGGAACTCCCGTACTGCAAAAAGTCTTCTTCTTTCGCTTTTTCGAAATATTTTATCGTAGTAATATTAGTAGGATAGTCTTTATCGTACTTCTTTTTGATGGCTCTAAGTCCATCACTTTTGCTCTCCAATATCTGACTTGTAGTAGCTAGTATGACCATGTTTACAGGCAAGTCATTTGGTTTGTTTTGCTTAATTTGATTTGAAGAAAATAAAATTGAACCTTCATCAG
>JBIKRP010000346.1:0-3052 GCA_044349145.1 Flavobacterium sp. | reverse complement strand
TCAAATGGAGAAAACTATACGACAACGATCACTCCAAGCAATCCGGGAGAGAAAGCCAGTATAACTTTTACTTCGTTTTCACTAGAAAACCAAGCAGATAAGCTCAGAATTTACGATGGTCCAAATACAACCTACCCATTTATTGGCCAACAATACGGATTTACGGGCAACAACAATCCGGGAACAATTACTTCAACGGACGACTCCGGAGCACTAACCTTTGCCTTCTATTCTGATGGAATCAACACCTCCCCGGGATGGACCGCAACTGTCAATTGTGCTGTGTTAGGTCTTTCTAATTTTAGTCAAGATCAATTGTCTTATTATCCAAATCCAACAAGTGATAAAGTGAGTTTTTCAAGTCCAAAGACGATAAAATCAATTTCGATTTACAATCTATTGGGTCAATTGGTGCAAGAAGAAACTGCGGATGCCAAACAATTATTTGTTGACATTTCACTGCTTAGTGCTGGGCAATATGTATTTAAAGTCGCCACTGATTCGACCATATCAACTGTGAAAATCATAAAGACAAATTAACGTAACCCGTTGGGTGCAATTATTAAAAACGTCAGTTCGAGTGTTTTTTGTGCAGAGAAACGGAACAAAAAATGTATCGAGAACCGTTTTTAATGAAATTTTCCTTGTTCTCGATACGATTTTCTATCGAAAATCACTCGAACTGACGAAAAATTATCATCAAAAACTAATTACACCCAACGGGTTAACGTAGTTAATCACTATTAAAATGCCTTGTAAATAAATACAAGGCATTTTTTTTTAATTTGCAATTCTATTATACATTTGACATTCAAAATTTTACCAGCTTGAAACTAATAACCTCCATCCAAAATCCTCTTATAAAGTCGCTTGTGCAATTGCAAGAAAAATCGAAAGCACGCAAACAATCCGGAACTTTTCTAATTGAAGGACAGCGGGAAATTGAACTGGCCATTCAAGGAGGCTATGATCTAGAAACCATACTATTTTTCCCTGATTTAATCAATGCGCAACAAGTAAATCGTATCACCAATCAGCAAGTTCCATTAATTGAAATCAACAAAGAAGTCTACCAGAAATTAGCGTATCGAGATACCACAGAAGGAATTCTTGCCGTTGCCAGAACCAAATCGATGCAATTGTCGGATTTGAAATTGTCGGATAATCCATTAATTCTCATTGCTGAAGCGCCAGAAAAACCAGGTAACATAGGTGCTTTACTGCGAACCGCCGACGCAGCCAATCTAGACGCGGTCATTATTGCCAATCCAAAAAGCGATATGTACAATCCGAATATCGTTCGATCAAGCGTGGGCGGCTTGTTCACCAATCAAATTGCCACTGGAGCAACAGAAGAAATCATCAAGTTCTTACAAGAACACAAGATCAATTTTTATAGTGCGACCTTGCAAAATTCAACCTCTTATCATACACAAGATTTTACCCAACCAACGGCTTTGGTGGTTGGAACTGAAGCCACAGGATTGACGCAAGAATGGCGGGATCAAGCCACACAGAATATCAATATTCCGATGCAAGGCGCAATAGATTCGATGAATGTTTCGGTGGCAGCCGCGATACTTATTTTTGAAGCGAAACGGCAACGGGATTTTCGGTAAGTTCATATTGCTATGCAAAGTCACACCTGCGCAAAGCCAAGAAACTTTGCGGAATGTTTCATTCAAAAAATAAATAAAATACTGATGAGTTTATTTTTTTTTACTTTTATGACATCCAATAATACAAAAAAAAGGAAACTTGCGCTATCATGTTTTAGTTGTAATGGTCAAGATTTAGACTTTGAGAAAGTAAAATAAGTTGGTTTTGACTTGGTTTATTTCTTCGGAAACCGATACTCCACCATTTGAGCTCTTGCGAAAATATTTCGAATAAATAAGGGTAAGTAGCGCTCTATTTGAAAAGCCATTCGCCGAAACTTTTTACTATTTACCTTGGAAGGGAGCAAACGATGAAATTTCTCGATACAGCCAATACAATATATTTCGGTGGTTGAAAAATATTTATTTCCCATTTTTCTATAACCACTAGATGAATTATCTCTTTCGGGATGCGGATCTAACGCTTTCCATTCCTTGAATTTCTCTTTTTGGAAAGATGATGGTCTATCTTTTAAAGGAATCATAAATCGCAGTTTATCAAAGATAACGCTGTTGATAGCAGGCTCACAGTAACGAACTACGCCGTCTTTTTTGAGAATTCGAACTATTTTTTCAGTAAATTCAACTTCTTCAACATAAGTGAGATGATGAACAAATGCTTTTCCAACCACAATATCAAAAAAATCAGAAGGAATATCAGCTTGTAAAAAATCACCCTGAATAAATTTTATAGGTGTTTCAAAATCAAACCTACTATTGATGTTATTGATAATTGTACCACAATGCTGTGATAAATCATTTCCATACACTTCGGCACCTAGAACACTCATTACAGCTGCATTAAGACAATCTCCGCAACCTAATTCCAGCACTTTTTTTCCTTTTAAGGTTTTATCAAAATCATTGTGATATAAACCAACCCAGCTGGTATGCACTTGTTTGGCATTGTTTAAAAACACATCTACATTATGTAGTATTTGAATCGTATCATCAACATTATAATTGATGTAGACTGAATCATAATACTCTTCATTAATAAGCGTATTGCTTAATTTTTTATCCATTGCATTAACATCGACGTTACTAGAATTTTTTCAAATTGCGACCAAAAATACAAATATACTAGAGATCTTCTTTGTATTCTAAGTGTTTTTATAAACCATAATTGTGCGTGAAGGATAGTAGTGAATAGCCCGCAGCGCAGCGAGGACTTGTAACGAATAGCCTGGCGCGCCTCGGCGAAGCACGCCCACCCGAGCAAAGCGAACTGGCGCAGCAAACTTTCAATACTATTTATCCATTGCGAATTATAAATTAAAATTGTACATTTCGATTGTAATTTCTATTTTTAAGAATTGAAGTACAAAAGCTATGGTCGAAATTGATATTGAAAAAGAAAACAAAGCAATTGCTAAGGAATACAAGGAGTTACT
>JBIKRP010000345.1:0-3056 GCA_044349145.1 Flavobacterium sp. | reverse complement strand
CCTTTACCGATCTGATTTTAATAGAGTAGTACTTCAGATCAATGGAGAAAATAATAACGATCAAGTCGTCGCTTATTTAGATGATTTTCTTTACACTTTCGAAGCTGGTCCGGTTTTTAATAACTTAGTTTGGTCAGACGAATTTAATGGAAGCGGTCCAATAAACACCACCAATTGGTTTCAACAAACACAATTGCCCGACGGAGGAAATTGGTATAATGGCGAATTACAGCATTATACAAACCGTCAAGTAAATTCATTTCTGAATAATGGGGCACTCAATATAGTGGCGAAAAGGGAAAATTTTACAGATCAAGGGCAAACAAAGCAATTTACCTCTGCACGATTAAACTCGAAATTTGCTTTTAAATATGGCCGAGTTGAAGCGCGAATAAAATTACCAACTGGCGCTGGAACTTGGCCTGCATTCTGGATGCTAGGTAAAAACATTATCGAACCAGGCGCTTTTTGGAGCAGCACAAACGGAACATTAGCTTGGCCCGCTTGTGGCGAAATAGATATTATGGAACATTGGGGAAGTAATCAAAATTATGTTCAAAGCGCCATGCATACTCCTTCTAGTTTTGGTGGAACTATTAATATTGGAGGACAAACAATTAGCACAGTGTCAAGCCAATTTCATACTTATACCTTGGAATGGACTGCTGAAAGAATGGTCTTTAGTGTTGATAACGCAGTACATTATATCTATAATCCAGCCATCAAAAATGCGAGTACCTGGCCTTTCGATGCCCCGCAGTACCTTTTACTAAATGTAGCGATTGATTCAAATATTACCCCTAGTTTTCTGCAAAGCACGATGGAAGTGGACTACGTAAGAGTCTATCAGGAAAACGCATTGTCAATTCAGGATCAAACGAGTTTGAGTGATATTATTGTTTATCCTAATCCGGTTTCAAATAGGATTACCATTCAGATACCAAACCATCTTTTGGGAACGAAAGGCAAAATATATTCAATCTTAGGTCAGGAAATGAGTTCCTTTTCTTTAAATGAAATACAGAGCTCTATTGATGTTTCTCACTTCAAAAATGGAATTTACTTCCTAAATGTAGAAATTGAAAATGGATTCAAAACCTTTAAGATTATCAAGAATTAGCAAACCTTAGAATCATTTCCATTTCTTGCTGTATTTTTAGTGCTTCTACTCTTGCTTTTTCTGCGAAATTTTCTCCACTATCAGCATAAATAATCGCACGTGAAGAATTGATTAACAATCCAATAGCGTCATTCATTCCGTATCGACAAACGTCTTGTAAATTGCCGCCTTGCGCGCCCACCCCAGGAACCAATAAGAAACTATCGGGAATAATTTTTCGGATGTCGGCAAAGTATTCGGCTTTGGTTGCTCCTACCACATACATTAAATTTTGGGCGTTTTTCCATGTTTTGGATGTTTCTAGGACTTGCTGGTATAATGGTGTTCCCGCTACATTTTTTGTTTGAAAATCGAAAGCGCCTTCGTTGGAGGTTAATGCCAACAAAATGGCGTGCTTGTTTTCAAAAGCGAGGAAAGGTTCTACAGAATCTTTCCCCATATATGGCGCAACCGTCACCGAATCAAAATTGAGATCTTCTAAAAAAGCCTTGGCGTACATGCTCGAGGTATTTCCAATATCGCCGCGTTTGGCATCAGCAATGGTGAAGATTTCCGGATATTTTTCGTTGATATACTTGATTGTTTTTTCTAGCGATTGCCAACCTTTGATGCCATAAGCTTCATAAAAAGCGGTGTTGGGTTTATAGGAGACGCACAAATCATGCGTGGCGTCGATAATGGCTTTGTTGAATTCGAAAATAGGATCTTCGAGTTGCAGTAAATGCGGTGGAATTTTAGTCAAATCGACATCGAGACCAATGCAGAGAAAGGATTTTTTGAGGTGGATTTGTTGGGTGAGTTCTTGTGTGGTCATTTTTGAGTTGCTGAGTGCCTGAGTTTCTGAGTTTCTAAGTGGCTAAGTTAATGAAAGGTTTTTGGCTCGCAAAGACGCGGAGGCGCAAAGTTATGATAGATTTTTAGACTATTAGATTTTAAGACCTTAGGACTTTAAGATTGTACGATATTTATTTCTAATGATCCTACAGTCTTACAATCTAATAGTCTTACTGTCTTATCATCCAATTGCCCTAGCCCCGATTACCTCACCTTGCTTATAAATTTAATTGGTGTTCGATGAATGCTTTGCATTTGAAGGGAAAATCATTTTTTGTCTTACGAAAAGCCCCTCGTCCTTCGACTGAGCTCAGGATGACAAACTTCGCGCTCCGGGTGACAAGACAAAAAAGATTGGAATGATAGCGGGAATCAGCTCCTAAAAAAAATGCCACACTGAATATCGTACGGCATCTTGATTCTTGCATCTTGTATCTTTTTCCTTTAAAAAACTTCGCTCTCTTTCAGTTTCTCCATGTTGTTAACCAATTGGAGTTCATCAACAAATTTTTGAATTTTCCCGTTCATTACCCCATCCATATCAAAAACGTCTAATCCAATTCTGTGATCCGTCACACGACCTTGTGCGTAATTGTAAGTACGGATTTTGGCTGAACGGTCACCTGAACTCACTTGCGACGTACGTTTTACCGCATCTTCCGCTTCTTTTTTCGCCAATTCTTGCTCGTACAAACGAGAGCGTAAAACCGTTAAAGCTTTATCTTTATTCTTATGTTGCGATTTTTGATCCTGACACTGCGCCACCAATCCCGTTGGAATGTGCGTTAAACGAACGGCTGATTTCGTGGTATTTACCGACTGACCACCTGGACCCGATGAACAGAAAAAATCGACGCGAACGTCATTCATATCAATTTGCACATCAAATTCTTCCGCTTCTGGCAACACCATAACGGTAGCTGCAGAAGTATGAACACGACCTTGCGTTTCCGTTTGAGGAACACGTTGTACACGGTGAACACCAGCTTCAAATTTTAAGGTTCCGTAGACATCTTCGCCGGTAACTTCAAAAATCACCTCTTTAAATCCTCCGGATGTTCCTTCATTCATATCTACGACAGAAGTTCTCCACCCGCGTCCT
>JBIKRP010000343.1:0-3061 GCA_044349145.1 Flavobacterium sp. | reverse complement strand
TGGATTGATTTTCACCAACAAGTCCCCTTTTTTTACTACTTGTCCTTCTTTTACTGGAAGTGCTATGATTTCTCCTGAAACTTCTGACGAGATTTTTACCTCAATTTCTGGTTGGATCTTTCCTGTGGCAGATACTGTTTCAACAATAGTCATCGTATCGGCTTTGGCAATTTCAACTTCTATGCTATTGTCTTTGTTTCCAATGACTCCTTTTTTGGCAAGCACCAATAAAGTTCCTACCAGAATAATGGCAGCTCCAATTAGATAATAGGTGGTTCTTTTTGACATGACTTAAATTTATTTGATAATCGGTAAACCGAAATAGAATTCAACAATCTTGGTTCTAAATATGAAATCGTATTTAGTGCGTAGTAGTTCGGATTGCGCATTGGTAAACAAACTCTGCGCTTGATTAAAGTCGAATGCATTCATCATTCCAACTGCGTACCGTTCTTTCGCATAATTATATGCATTTTCCCTTGCCTCTAATGCCTGTTTTGCCGATTCATATGCTCTTAAGGCGCCATTTGCGTCGGTATATACAGTGTAAATGGTTCGTTCCAAATCCAATTCGCTTTGATCTAAAGCCAGTTTGCTTTTTTCAAGAGATATTTTGTTGCGCGCGACATTATTTCTTGCTGAAAAACCGTTCAAAATAGGAACACTCATTTGCACCCCAAAATTATGTCCTTTGTTATCACTAAATTGTTCAAATATTGGTGCTGCTTTGCCAAACACAAAAGATCTATTCGCTTGAAAAACATCATAATTTGTGCCCCCAACATTCACAAAACTGCCCGTTGGAGCGATCGGATTTAATGCATCTACTTGAATTCCACTAATTCTATCAGCGTATGAAGCTCTGGTGCTGAAACTATAAAATCCTTGAATGTTCGGTTGGTACGCACCTTTGGCAATCTTCACGTCTTTCTCTGCAATGGCAACATTATTCCTAGCAATCTTCACTTCCATTCTGTTTTCTTTTGCTTTTGCCAAGATCGCTTCGGGAGATTGCAGCATCACTTCACTTTGTTTGGCTTCGTTCTTTACTTCAGCCACATCAAAATCTTGAAATTTCTCCAATTGTAGCAATTGGGCTAAACTCAATTTTGAAATAAGAAGTGTGTTTTCGGCGTTAATAACACGCTGCCTGTCGCCTGCAACGGTAGCTTTACTATCTAATATATCTCCCTTTGGCAATGACCCAGCGTTTACTAGTTCTTCCGTTCTAGCTAGTTGTTTTTCATCTATTGCCAATTGTTCTTGCTGTACTTTTAAATTTTCAATATTGAAAAGAATTTGTAAATACGCGTTGGCTACATTTAATGAAATATCATCCTTTATTTTTGACAATTGATATTGCGCTCCTATAATCGAAAGTTGCGATCTTCTAAAACGATTTTGGTTTTGCAATCCATTGTAGATATCTATACCCGCATTCAAACCGGATGAAGTAAATTGTGTAGTTTGATTTTCTAATAATCCAGTTGTGATATTTTGATTTAAACCGATATTCCACGAATGATTCGCATTGGCATTCAGCGTTGGAAGAAAATTTCCAATAGCAGTACTCTTATCTAATTTTGTGATTTGAGCATCTAACTCGGTTTGTTTTATTGTGATATTGTGTTCTAAAGCATACTGAACACACTCTTCTAAAGTCCATTTCTTCGCTTGTGCATTAGAATTCGTCTGAAGAATCAAAGTGAAAAAGAAACAAAATCCGATAATTTTTTTCATGCGTTTTTCAAATGAAAGTGTTGCAAAGGTAGCACACATAATTAATTTATAAACCCTTATTCAAAATTCTTTTGGTCAAAATCTCATCAGTTCTTGGCGCTTAAATCCAGTATAATCCAGATTCATCTATTCACTGAAGTCGATTAGACAGTAATCAATAATATTTGTTACACTTCATCAAATTATTAGTGCTATTTAAGTAATTTCGCAGCCAATAAAACGAACAAAATGATCGCCTTTCGTACTTCCTTTTTACTGTTAGTAATTTCAATTCTTTTTTCTGGATGCAATGCCACACAGAAGATTGCTTCTCTCAAACCAGAACCAGATGATGCCTCACCATTGATATACGACAATACTATTTCCTATATCAATATGCCAATACAAATCAAATTAAGAGATGTTGAAAATAAAATCAATTCGACGCTAACTGGTTTGATTTACGAAGATTCCAACATTGAAGATGATGATATAGCCATAAAAATATGGAAACAAGCTCCCATTCAACTTGACAATATAAATGGTAAAATAAAAACACTTTTACCCTTAAAAGCACAAGTGAAATATCGCATTGGCACCAATAAACTTGGAGTTGATTTATATACAACCAAAGAATTCATGTTTAATGGCACTATCAATTTGCTCAGCGAGGTCAATTTATCCAATTGGAAGTTGAGCACAAAGACACAATTTAAATCGTTGGACTGGAATGAAAGTCCAAGTGTAATTGTATTAGGAAAATCGGTGCCTATCACCTATTTAGTCAATCCAGCGTTACATTTCTTCAAGGAAAAAATGGAAAAAAGTATTGATGATGCGATTGAAAAATCAATGGATTTCAAACCGACGGTTCTAGATGCATTGGAAAAAATATGTACGCCATTTCAAATGAGCGAAAATTATGAAAGTTGGCTGCGCGTCGTTCCTGTTGAACTTTATACGACTGATGCCAAATTGAAAAAGGAAACGATTGCTTTCGAAATGGGAATGAAATGCACCATGGAAACGATAGTTGGACAAAAACCAGTAAGTCAATTTAATAGAAGTAAGATTGTTCTGAAAGCAGTTTCAAAAATGCCAGAACATGTATCTGCTAATATTGTCGCTATCTCCACTTATGCTGATGCTTCGAAGATTATGACCAAGAACTTTGCGGGTCAGGAATTTGGCTCAGGAAATAAGAAAATACAAGTTCAAAATGTAGCCTTATGGCATAAAGACGGCAAAATGATTATCGCCCTTGATGTTCTTGGGAGTGTAAACGGCACGATCTATTTAAATGGATTTCCTCAGTATAATGACACTACAAAAGAAATTTACT
>JBIKRP010000344.1:0-3061 GCA_044349145.1 Flavobacterium sp. | reverse complement strand
TACAGATTTCAATCGTTCTTCAAATTCCCCTTTGTATTTGGCTCCAGCGATTAAGGCGCCCATATCAAGCGAAAAGATGATTTTGTCTTTGAGGTTTTCCGGAACGTCGCCGTCAACGATACGATGCGCCAAACCTTCAGCGATGGCGGTTTTACCTACACCAGGTTCACCAACTAACATCGGATTGTTTTTGGTTCTACGTGTTAAAATTTGCAATACGCGTCGAATTTCTTCATCGCGTCCAATAACAGGATCTAACTTTCCGTTTTTAGCCAATTCGTTCAGATTTTTTGCGTATTTGTTCAGGGAATTATAGTTTTCTTCGGCAGATGCTGAAGTCACGCGTTCGCCTTTTCGCAATTCGTCGATGGCGGCTTGTAGTCCTTTCTCGGTAACTCCTTGGTCTTTTAAAATTTGTGCCACTTTACTTTTTGAGGCGAAGATGGCCAGAATTAAATGTTCAACAGAAACGAATTCGTCGTTCATTTTCTTGGCGATGATTTCTGCTTCATTCAAGGTTGTATTGGCGGTTCGGGATAACATAATGTCGCCGCCAGACACTTTCGGAAAGCTCTGCAAAGTACTGTCGAGGATTTGTAAAAATAGCGGCACATTGACGTTGAGTTTTTTGAGTAGAAAAGGCGCAACATTTTCATCGACTTCAAAAATCGCTTTAAAAATATGCTCGTTTTCTATTTGTTGATGCCCAAAGCTTTGCGCCAACTGTTGCGACTGTTGAATCGCTTCTTGTGATTTGATCGTAAACTTATTAATGTTCATTGTAATTTGGGTTTAGTTGTTCGTTTTTAATAGTTAACTTTGGCGCGGAATCGTCAATTGTTATTCCAATGCTATAATTACGACAAAGTGTCTGTAATCAAAGGTTTAGAAACGACAAATTGACTTAAAACACGACAAAATGAGCATATTTTCATCGCTATTTGGAAGTTCCGAGAATCAGGAAGAGAAAACGACAAAAATGAATTGGATTCCAATGGTCGATTTAGGACAGTTGAATGAGATCATTTCGCTTTCTTCTGAGAAACCAGTTTTGATTTTTAAACACAGCACGCGTTGCAGCGTGAGCCGAATGGTGTTGAAACAATTTGAAAGTGAATTTGATTTGGAAGATCAAGTAACGCCGTACTTTTTAGATTTACTGGAACATCGCGATGTTTCAAATGCCATTGCAGAGCAGTTTAAGGTAGTACATCAATCGCCGCAATTGCTCCTCATCAAAAATGGAATGTCGGTGTACGATGCTTCGCACAGCGCGATTGAAGTAGCGGAATTGCGAATGAAAATCTAGACCCGCGTTAGGGATGGAAGCATTGTCTGAGCTCTTTTTGCGCAACGCAGTGGAGCAAAAAAGCGAGTGCGGACAGCAAGACCTTTAGGGAACGCCCCATAAATTATATCTTAAGAAAATTATTTTCGAACGAACGGAGGTAAAAGTTTACTTGATACTTCCCCAAAACCAATTCGTACTTCATTGTTTTTGCAAAAGCCTTTCATGATAACCGTATCGTTGTCATTGATAAATTTGCGTTCACTTCCGTCGGACATCTTTATTGGATTTTTGCCATTCCATGTCAATTCCAACATCGAACCATAGCTATTAGGCGTTGGTCCAGAAATCGTTCCGGAACCCATCATATCGCCAGAGTTGACGCGGCATCCGTTGGAAGTGTGATGCGCTAATTGTTGACTCATCGACCAATACATATATTTGAAATTGGAATTTGAAACGATGGTAGCTTCTGCATTTTCTGGTTCTATTTCCACTTCGAGATTGATATCGAAGGCGTATTTTCCTTTTTGTTGTAAATAGGGTAGTGGCGTAGGATCTTGCTTAGGTCCTTTGGTTCTGAACGGTTCTAAAGCATCCATCGTGACAATCCAAGGAGAAATAGACGTGGCAAAGTTCTTTGCTAAGAAAGGTCCAAGTGGCACATACTCCCATTTTTGCATGTCACGTGCGCTCCAATCGTTGAGTAACACCATACCGAAAATATAATCTTCTGCTTCATGCACGGGAATGTTTTCGCCCATGATATTGGCATCGGTAGTGATGAATCCCATTTCGAGTTCAAAATCGATAGATCGTGAAGGTCCAAAAACCGGTGTATTTTCGCCATTAGGTAAGGTTTGTCCCATCGGTCGATGCACTGGAATTCCAGATGGAACTATGGTTGAACTTCTGCCGTGATATCCTACTGGAATGTGCAGCCAATTCGGTAATAAGGCATTATTTGGGTCGCGGAACATGGTACCCACATTGGTTGCATGTTCTTTGCTGGAATAAAAATCGGTATAATCTCCAATCAATACGGGCAATTGCATTTCGACTTCGTCAATTTTGAAAACAACAATTTCTTTGTGGTCCTGGTTGTCTCTCAACTTAGGATTCGTTGCATCGAAAAGTTCTGCAATTCTGTTGCGCACCAACCGCCATGTTTTCTTGCCGTCTGAGATAAAATCATTTAAGGTATCTTGCATAAACATATCGTCAGTAAGCTCTATTCCTTCAAAATAATTGAGTTGTTGCAGTGCACCAAGGTCGATGGCATAATTTCCAATTCGTGTTCCTATAGTAATAACGTCGTCTTTAGTGATAAATACGCCGAACGGAATATTTTGAATTGGGAAATCAGAATCTTGAGGTACGTCTAACCAAGATTTTCTCTTCGGGTTATTGGCTGTGATAGGCATGGGCAGTGTAGATTTATTGTTGAAAATTCAGTTATCAAATATATCATTATATGTCAATTTAACAAACGGTTTTTGTAATTTTGGGCAGTTTTTAACGAAAAAATATAAAATGCGACACGACACTACAATTTTCGATTTAATTAATGAAGAACAAGACCGTCAAATTCACGGAATAGAGCTTATTGCCTCAGAAAATTTTGTCAGCGATCAGGTCATGGAAGCTGCGGGATCATGCTTAACAAATAAATATGCAGAAGGCTATCCAGGAAAGCGTTATTACGGTGGCTGTGAAGTGGTGGATGTTGTTGAGCAAATAGCGATTGATCGTGCCAAAGAATTGTTTGGAGCG
>JBIKRP010000342.1:0-3062 GCA_044349145.1 Flavobacterium sp. | reverse complement strand
TGACACGGATTATTATTTTGTTTGGAGCGAACATATGAGAAGGGAATTGTTGTTTTATTATCCCGAGATTGCAGCATCTAAAGTTTTCGTAACGGGAACGCCTCAATTTGAATCGCATTTTGATCAGCGTAAGTTTATTTCGAAAGAAATGTTCTTTAAACAACATCATTTAGATTTTCAAAAAAAATACTTGTGTTATTCTGGTGATGATATTACCACTAGTCCAGATGACCAACACTATCTTGAAGACGTTGCCAAGGCTGTGGTTCATTTGAACCGAGCAGGAATGAACATAGGCATTATTTTCAGAAGGTGTCCCGTTGATTTTTCCTCTCGTTATGATGCAGTGCTAGAAAAGTACAAGGATATCATTGTTCCAATAGCGCCCAAATGGGAGATGGTTGGCAATTACTGGAATGCCATTTTGCCGACGGCAGCGGACATTGATTTGCAATTGAATACCATAATGCATACCGAATTGGTGATCAACTTGGGATCTTCTATGGTTTTTGATTATGTAACTCAAAATAAACCCGGTCTTTATATCAATTATGATGTTCCTAATAAAGCTTTGGACTATTGGTCTGTAAAGAAGGTATACAACTACATCCATTTTCGGTCGATGCCTTCGAAAGAATCCGTATTTTGGTTAAATAGTCCAGAAGAAATTCAAACAAAAATTCAAAGTGCACTAGCAGAGGGAGATCGAGTAGTTTCACAGGCTCAAAAGTGGTTTGAAATTATAGTGCATCATCCACCTGAATTGGCATCAAAGAGAATTTGGAGCCAAATTAAAACGCTAACAAAATAATGCATATTGCTTTTCTAATATCGGAATATCCACACGAAAAAGTGCTGCATTCAGCAGGAATCGGAACTAGTACTAAAAATATTGTTACTGAACTTGTCAAAGAAGGAGTGCAGGTGTCTCTTTTTATTTACGGTCAACAAATGGAAACTGTTTTTGTTGAAAACGGCATTAAAATACACTTAATCCCTTATAAGAAAAAGTCGTTTTTGACCTGGTTTCGGTACAGGAAATACCTGCAGAATTATCTCAACAAGTCTATCGATGCTGATAAAATTGATTTGGTAGAAGCGCCAGATTGGACAGGAATCACGGCCTTCATGAAACTTAAAGTCCCTATAGTTATTCGGTTTCACGGTAGTGACGCCTATTTTTGCTATTTAGAAAAAAGAACGCAAAAACTGAAGAATTTCTGGTTTGAAAAATTAGCGATTTTAAATGCCAGCGCTTTTATTGCTCCAACTGATTTTGCTGGAAGAACCACTAAAAAGATATTTAAAATACAAGGAAAACCTAGTCGCACAATTCATTATGGATTGCCATTGCATGAGTTTTACAATGCCCAGTACACTCAATATGAAAAGGGGTTGTTACTTTATATAGGCACCGTCATACGAAAAAAAGGAGTGTTGGAGTTGCCTTTTATACTTGAAAGCGTGCTTGCAAAATGTCCAGATGCGCATTTAGTTTTAATTGGAAGTGACTCAGTTGATATACAAACCAGCACGAATTCTACTTGGGAGCTAATGCAAAGAGATGCAAGTGATTCTCTAAAGGGCAAAATGGAGTATGTCGGAAAGATTCCCTATACAGAAGTGCAAGACTATATCAGAAAAGCCAATGTTTGTGTTTTTCCCACTTTTGCAGAAACTTTAGGAATGGTTACTATAGAATCTATGGCAATGCGTAAGCCTGTGGTCAACAGCAATATTGGTTGGGCACCCGAATTGATTGAAGATGGCGTTAGTGGTTTTTTAGTTGATCCAAAAGATCATACGCTGTTTGCTGATCGAATTGTTACCTTGTTACGCGATGATAACTTGTGCGTCACAATGGGCTCTGCTGCACGGGAGAAGACTGAACGAGACTTTGATATTGACCAGTTGGCTCAAGAAAACATCGCCTTTTATCAATCTTTAATTTCTAAAAATTGATTGTCGTTTATCATTCAATCGTTAAAGTTGACGAAGTTATCTTCTTCGATGGCGAACAAATCCCTTTTGACACCAGAGATTCTATTGCTTTTGTCTTGAGTAAGTTAGCAAAGCAATTTTCATCAGAAACTATTGTTTGGTGCAATTCAGTTTTCAAGCAGGACTTACAGGTAGAAAGCATAACCACTGAATTTCATCATGCTAAAATGATGTTGTCCTATAATCCAAGTGATCTCGATTTTTTGGGGGATGACCTGGGTTATATTGAAGAGTTTTTATATCTGAATATCAATAGAAATATTTCATACCCAACTTGGAGAATGAGCAGTGCTGTGGGTGTAATTCACGCATCGGTCTTGCTGGAATTGGAAAATAAAATAGCAAAGGATACTAATTTTGAGTATTATTTGAATTCCCTTGCTAAATTGTGCATGCCGCTCGGTTTATTATGTTATTCCGAGCCTAAATTGTTAAACGGACTTCGAGTAGCAGTCTCAAACAAATCAAATTTTTTCACACTATTTCGATTTGTAAAACAGCATTACAAGGCCGTTTGGGTTTATTTGTTATTGCTAAATTTATTTCTTTATGAAAGAAAATTTCCAATTGTTCCATTTCTATTTGCGTTTTTCTTTAAAAGAAGAAGTGCAACGGGTATTGATTTAGAATGCTTAGCAGTCGCTTCGTCAAAAAAGGTAGTGACGCAAGGAACAGTTGATGTACTTATTCCTACTATTGGCAGAAAAGCGTACTTATATGATTTCTTATTAGATTTGAAACAGCAAACGATATTGCCTTCATCAGTCATTATTGTTGAGCAAAATCCAGTATTAGGAAGCACTTCTGAGTTAGCCTATTTAAAGGACGAAAGCTGGCCTTTTGAAATCAAACACACTTTTATTCATCAAACTGGTGCTTGTAACGCGAGGAATATTGCACTCCAGCAGATTACAAGTGAATGGGTTTTTTTTGCTGATGACGATATTCGGATTGACCGCACTTTTATTGAAGATACTTTCAAGCAAATAACCACTTATGGTATACAAGCGGTTTCTGTTCAATCTCATCATCCCAATGCCAAACCTATTGATTCTGTTATA
>JBIKRP010000035.1:0-10586 GCA_044349145.1 Flavobacterium sp. | reverse complement strand
TTATAGGTATATTCCATCTGAATCGCGTGACTCTTTATTGTAATCCCACGCTCCCGCTCCAAGTCCATATTGTCAAGCAATTGCGCCTTTTCCTCACGGGCAGTTACGGTTTGCGTCGCACCCAAAAGTCGATCCGCCAACGTACTTTTCCCGTGGTCAATATGCGCAATAATGCAAAAATTCCGAATATGTTTCATTTTTTCTGTCATCTCTCTCTTCTTGTGTCTTGATTCTTTTCTCTATCATTTGGGCGTTTCCCTCTGGGCCGGGCTTTCGCACTCGCTTTTTTTGCTTCGTAAACTACACAAAAAAGAGCTCAGACAACTGCGCCAATCCCTAACGCAACCCCGCATTAGCCTGCAAATATAGTTCAAACTTCGTCAGCCTCAAAGCACTAATCAAACAAAACATCCGAATCCTTAAATAAGCCGAGGTTGTCTTACTTCTTGTCTCTTGTTTCTTTTTCCCAATGCCTTTTCCTTCAAATTACTTACTTTTGTCCCATGATCAAAATTGGCAACATCGAATTACCAGATTTTCCCTTACTTCTTGCCCCTATGGAAGACGTGAGCGATCCGCCATTTCGCCGCTTGTGCAAACTGCATGGCGCTGATTTGATGTTTAGCGAATTTATTTCTTCTGAAGGATTGATTCGTGATGCGATCAAGAGTCGTCAAAAGTTAGACATCTTCGATTATGAACGCCCGGTTGGCATTCAGATTTTTGGCGGAGACGAAGAAGCGATGGCGATGTCTTCTAAAATTGTATCTACAGTAAATCCCGATTTGATTGATATCAATTTCGGATGTCCGGTGAAGAAAGTAGTGTGTAAAGGCGCAGGTGCTGCGGTTTTAAAAGACGTCGATTTGATGGTGCGTTTAACCAAAGCCGTTATTCGAAGTACTGATTTGCCTGTCACGGTAAAAACGCGTTTGGGTTGGGATGAGAATTCCATCAACATTGATGAGGTTGCTGAACGATTGCAAGATATCGGTGTGCAAGCGCTATCGATTCACGGCAGAACGCGCGCGCAATTGTATAAAGGCGATGCCGATTGGTCGCACATTGCAAGAGTAAAAAACAATCCCAGAATTACCATTCCCATTTTCGGAAATGGAGATATCACTTCGGTCGAAAAAGCTTTAGAATACAAAAATAGATATGGCATTGACGGCATTATGATTGGTCGTGCTGCGATTGGTTACCCTTGGTTTTTTAATGAAGTGAAACACTATTTTGCTACTGGTGAGCATTTGCCAAAACCCACGATTGAAGATCGCGTTGAAGCCGCCAAGAATCATCTGCAATGGGCGATGGACTGGAAAGGGCAACATTTGGGAATTGTAGAAACTCGCAGACATTACACCAATTACTTTAAAGGGTTGCCGAACTTTAAGGAGTTTAGAACTCGTATGGTGACAAGTGAAGATCCAAATTTTATTTTTGAAACTTTTGATGACGTCTTGGAAAAATTCAACGGTATAGAAATACAATAGTCGTAATTTACACGGACGCGTTAAGGATGGAGCAATTGTTTAACTTCGTTCAGTTCGGCTTCGTCTTGGGTGAGCTCTTTTTTGTTTTTGATAATGCCCCTCGACTGCGCTCGGGGTGACAAAACAAAAAAAGCGAGTGCGACAGCCTGACCTAAAGGGGAACGCCCAAAAATTAAATATCTTCCAACAACTTTTTAGTTACACGACTCGAAGCAATCCAGGAGGCTACGATGCCTAAGGAAATAATGGTAGCTAAAACAATGATTACATTTAAGAAAGAAAAAATGACAGGATACGCCAAAGTCGGTGTAATCATGATCAGCTGAAATTGTTGTTGCAACAGTACAATTCCGATTCCTAATATCAGACCGAAAATGCCTCCGAAAACACTTAGTAAAGTGCCTTGAAGGAAGAATATTTTCCTCAAATCTTTGACTTCAGTACCGAGATTAAAAAGTGTTTTTAGATTTTTTTTCTTGTCGAGAATCATCATAATGAGCGCGCCAATTAAGTTGAAAAGTGCGATGATTATGACCAAAGTAAAGATGAGGTAAACGGCAATATTTTCGGTATTAAGCATTTTGTAAAGACTATCATTGAGTTGCGCTCTGTTCTTGATGATTACGTTGTTGTTGAAGATGGCTTGAATTTGAGAGATGATTTCTTTTTCATTGGACTCAGGGTTTACTTTAATTTCAATCGCGGAGATTTGATTGGGTTGAAACTCAAGTAAAGATTGCGTTAAGGTCAAGTCAGCAAATACAAATTTTGAGTCGAGATCTTCGCTAATGGCGTAAATTCCCACCGGCGCTAATTTGCATTTATTGAAAGCGCTTTCAGGATTTTCTATAGTGCCTTTTCCTGCTTTTGGAACAAAAACTTCAAAAGGATGATTAAAATCGAATAATCCGAGTGATAATTTTTGACAAATTCCATAACCCACAACCACTTGGTTGGTAAGTGGTTCGAACCATTCGCCTTGGTAAATGTTTTTCTGTACAGGATTTACTTTAGAGAAAAGCGAATCGACACCTTTAATGTAAGTCACTTGCTCTTTTCCATCGAACAGAAACAAAACCCGTTCTTCGACGATTCTACTTGCCGCTGCAACACCTTTGATATTGGAGATTTTGGATAGTTGTTCAGGAGTTGCTCGTAAAGATTTTCCAGTGGTATTGAATACTTTTAAATCAGGATCAAAGTCATTGCTAAACGATAGGCTAAAGTCTTTGAGACCAGTAAAAACAGAAAGCACGACAAATAGCGCCATGGCTCCAACGACAATTCCAACTGAGGCAATGCCATTAATAATATTGATCGCATTGTTTTTACTAGCGCTTCTTAGGTATCGTTTGGCTATGTAGAGAGGAAAATTCAAGTTACGATTTTCTGCGTCGTTCTAATAAGTCGCGATTTTCGATTGGGTTTTCTTTGGATGCTAAAGCGTTGTCAATTTTTTCGATGTAATCGAGTGAGTCATCGATAAAAAAAGTAAGATTGGGAACTTTGCGCAACTGCAATCGCACACGCTGAGACAAATCGTGTTTAATCAAGACAGCATTCGTCTTAATCGCGGCCAAAGTTTCCTTAGCTTTGTCTTGTGGAAAAATACTCAAATGTACAGTTGCTACAGATAAATCGGTAGTTACGCTTACTTTAGAAACAGAAATGATCAGATTTGAAATGCCGTTTTTCCGTATTTCACCTTGAAGAATATCTACTAAATCCTTTTGAATGACGCCACCAATCTTTTTCTGTCTATTTGTTTCCATGGGGCAAAAATACAATAAGCAATTGATAATTAGCAATTGATAATTGATAATTTTTAGGAGCTTATTCCTGCTCTACGCTTTATCTTTTGTGCCACTCGAGCAAAACGAACTGACCAAGTAAACAATGGCACAAAAGGATGCCGCTGCTATCAGGGCTATGGCTTTAGATTTCTCATCAACTATGCGGTCTTTGTGAAAAACTTTGCGAACTTTGTGGTAAAATTAACTCCATGAGAAAAATAGAACACATAGGTATTGCCGTTAAAGATTTAGAGGTTTCCAATCTTATTTTCGAAAAACTTTTCGGTGCGCCACCCTACAAATCTGAAGAAGTGGCTAGTGAAGGCGTGAAGACCTCCTTTTTTCAAAGCGGACCTAACAAGATTGAGTTGTTAGAAGCGACGAATGCTGATAGTCCAATTGCAAAGTTTATTGAAAAAAAAGGAGAAGGAATTCATCATATCGCTTTTGATGTAGAGGATATTGTTTCAGAAACAAAACGGTTACAAGAGGAAGGTTTTGTGGTCTTAAATGAAATTCCAAAGAAAGGAGCGGATAATAAGTTAGTGGTTTTTTTACATCCTAAGTCTACAAATGGCGTCTTGATTGAACTTTGTCAGGAAATTCAATAGGATTTTTTGGAATGTTGTCAAAAATGTTAAAAGTGATTGATATTGCCTATTTTTTTGAAGTACAAATGCAACAAACATTTGGAATGAACCAAAATTAATAGTAATATTGCAACCTCACAAACGGTCCTATAGCTCATTCGGTTAGAGCAACTGACTCATAATCTCTTTCTATTTCCTTTTGAATCTCCTGTAAAGAAAGACTTCACATCAAACACTTAAAATTTTGTACACACTATTTGCACTCTACATGCTGTGTTAAACATTATTTGTATCAAATTTACAAGTTAATTATAAATCCTGTTGGTATATATTATTTTTTATTTCTCCTTTTTTTAGGTGGTGGTTGAATTTTAAAACTATCAACTTTTTCATTTTCATAAATATAAGTTTTACCATTAATTACGACACCTTTTTCCATTTTTCCAAAATCTTCTGCACCATATAGAAAGGAGTTTCTTGAAGGAGTTTCAGGGTTGATCTTTTTTTCATCAATGAAAGTGTCTTGAACTCCATTATGTGCATTTTGACTTTCTGTATGATTCTTATCCTCATCAACTAGTTGGTCTTCATTGTTGAATAACTTACTTTTTAGTTTTTTGTTTTGATAATATAATTTTATGAATATGATTGCGCATACAGCAATAATAGTTGTTGTGGAGAAATTGTCCATTTTTTCTGGTAATGTATTTTAGAATTTAACTTTTCAAAATTTAAACTGATTGGTTTAATAAACTTCTACCAAACAAAAGGTTTTTATCAACAAATAAGAGGATTATTACTTGTTATATTTAATTTCTGCGTGTTCAAATCCTTCAAGGAAACCTTTACAATATATTGTTTCTTCAGTTGTATGAACAAAACTCTCAGGTTTTGGACAAGCGTTTTTAGCGAGGTTTATTGCGGTGTCATCTCTAATAGTAAGAAACTCATCAGTGATGTAACAAGTCTAATGAAGTGTGTAGTCTTTACTTTTAGCAAGAATATATATTTCATACGCTTTGCTTGCACATTGCTTTGCTGAAGATTCAGCTGCAAAAACGCCTAATACTGAAGAACTAGTATAAGTATTATTGGAACTGGATTCTTTTACTACTATATATATTTTCATAGTTATTGTTTTACATAATAGGTAGCATTTACTGGATCATCGTCGTTGACTAATTCAATTGTAGTAGCTGATATTTTCGCAAAATTATAAGTAGCAATACCACTCCAATTTATTTCCAGAAAATAACTTGTTGGAGTAATGTTTTCTGTAACTGTGTAATTAACATTTGAATTGCAATAAAAGTCTAACTGAAATTTGCGTGAGTTTGAACTACTTTGTGAAAATATATCTATCACATCATCAGAAGTAAATTTATATCCAGTGTAAAAACCTACAGGAGAATTCTGTTTTATCCAAGTTCCTTGTATCCATGTAGGAGGATTTAAAGTTTGACAATTATTAATGTTTGTGCCAGGATTGTCATTATTGCTATCACTACTACAACTATGTAATAATGATGTAAAAATTAAAAGAAGGATTATTTTTTTCATAATGAAGTTGTTTAATAAGTAACAATTTTATTTAACAGGTTTTTATCCTGATTGCAGAGTTTGAATCTTTAATAGCACAGTTATGTGTTTTTAAATCCAAATAAATAACCAAATAAAATACAATCCTTACGGTTTCTCGTAATGCATGATATTTTTCAAATATAATAAAAATTGGATACATATATGTATTCAATGCAAAATCGAAATGTGATGACCTTTGATTATTAATATGTCAGAGGATACATTTTTATTTAATTTAGGTATACATATTAGACAGTTGAGAGAGAAAAAGGATCTTTCACAGCAACAACTTGCTAACGATTGTAACATCCCCAAAGTGCAAATTGGTAGAATAGAGCGAGCAGAAGTAAATACTACTGTAAGAACTCTTGTGAAGATTGCTAACGCTCTAGAAATAGAACCAAAGGATTTGTTGGATCTTAAAAAGATATAAAAAGAGGTTGGCTATTACACCAACCTCCTGTAGTATTATTGAAGGAACCAACCATGTTTAGAATTCCTGTTATCCAGTGCATCAGAAACACCAGTAGTAAAATCAAATGCATTTACACCTCTGTCAAGGAATTTATCCAAGTAGGAAGTCTTGTTGGATCCTGTGAGAAGATTGTAAAATTTCCAAAGATTGATATCTCCATTTTCATTCTTACAGAAGCTCTCATCTTGATAGTAGTCTTTTGCAACAGTTGTCAAATGACCATCGTTGAGCAATAATTCTGGAAGTAGTAACTTTTCTTTTTTAGGTATAAAATTGTACAACCTTCCTTTACCAATGAGTTGTGCAAATTGTGATTCAGTCAAGGAGTAATTAGAGAGTTGCTCCATAGCGTTCAAATGTCTGTTCATATTATAGGAACTGAACAATTGAAGCGTTTTGTCTTCTAAATCTACAAATGACATCGCTTTGAGTTCTTCTTTGAAACCATCTGTAGATACACATAGATTACAGCATACCATATTCTGAAAACCTATGAAAATCTTGAATTTCTCATAAGTCTTTTTGTTATACAAGTTTTCTGTATTGAGCGCACGAACACCACCAACAGTTAATGCAAGCGTGTTGCCATTGATGGTTTCTGTAATGGATGGTATTCTAATAATGAACGCCATTCTTTCGTAATAGGTAGTTTTCTGATGATCTTGCAAATCTTTTACAGGAATATGAATGGCATCAGGTGTACGACCTTTAATTTGATGAGATACACGAATTTCTGGTTCCTCAATAATTTCATTAGGAAAGATACTGTGTACTACTTTGAGAACACTATCAATAAATTCTTGATGTGATAAAGTAGTTTCGTTATCTTTCGTAAATACCGGTACAATACATTTGTTTTTTAGAAAGGACAAACTGACTTCTTCAGTATTTGCCTCTACAAATGGTTTTTTGTTGGTGTTAATACTGCTTTCTACAGTAAATGATGGTTGAAATCCAATGATTTCAGCATGGTGCGTTTGTAAATCCATGATAATAAAGTTTTAAATTGTGAATGAATGAAAATGACCTACCATGTAGATAGGTCATTGATTGAATTAAAGTAAACCCTCTTGTGTAAAAGAGGTGTAAGTATCAAAAGGTGTAATGATGATATGATCTAAGAGTTTCATATCCATCAATTCTAATGCGGATTTTATCTTGTTGGTAAGTGTAATATCCTGCGTAGATGGTTTTGTATTTCCTGATGGATGATTATGACATAGTATTACACCGTTTGCCATTAATTTAAGAGCAGTAGCAACAATAATTTTGATATCAACTACTGTTCCTGTCAGTCCTCCTGTAAAAGCATTACAGGAACCAATTACTACATTATTGTTGTTAAGATATATGATTGCAAATTGTTCTTGAATGCCAATTTTATCTGCATCAATAAGTAATTTGCAAATATCATACGCGTCTTTAGCATCAGTAATCTTTGGTCTGTTCTCGATGGATGATAGGTATTTATATCCAATTGATATTTCTCCTAATTCTGATGTATTAATCATACTGCTTGACCATTAAGATTTTTCAAATGCTCATACTCTGGAATCTGACCTTTAATAACAGCAGCTCTATGATTTAGTTCTGCAGACAGTTTACGTACATGAGGTTGATTTTTGTACAAATTATTGAGTTCATCAATAGTCTTGCAGGATCTAATCATTTCCTCTAACTCTTTTGTTTGATATCCTTCACCATCTTTGCACCACTGCATAATCTTTTTACCTGTAGTGTCATCAATTTTGAAAGCGATACGTGAATTAAACAGTTGCGTTCTATCCTTTGTACAGTTAACATTATTGTAAATGTCAAGTTCAAATACAATGGTGTAGTCATATTCAAGTCCATCGCGCTGAACTCCTTTCATACCAACTTTTTCTGGTACAGACTTACCATTTTTTTCAGTAATTACATAATCTTGTTTACTGCGAATAGTAGCAATGATATGACTGCCTGATGATAGTATCTTCTGTACAAGTGCATTAAAACGTGGTGTAACCTTGCTCCAATTGGTGAAGGAGTTGCCTGCCATATTTGCATGTATGTCCAATATACCACCATCTCCATCCCAGTTGTGAGAAAGACTATCTATGATTATTACATCCATACCTGCTTTCTCACAAGTAGTAATAGCTTCTATGTACCTTTCTGGTGTGTAAGGTGCAGTGAGATTCAGTACATTATACTCGCCAAGATGCGAATATAAATATGCAGATTGGTGTTCTGTGTCAATAACAGCAATTCTACGCCAGTCTTGACAAATTCCATAGGCAAGTAAGAGTGATGAGTAGGATTTACCTGATCTAGATACCCCCTGGACAGCAATTCTGATTCTTGCTTGATTCCTGTTTGATTGTTTTAATTCCATTGAATAAATATTTAAAGTTATACTGTTTTCAATGGGGGGTAGAGTATAGATTTAGAGGTACTCGGGGTAGTACTGATGGGTACTGCTTGTGCGCTGGTACATGCTGGGGTAATCATAGCGATGTAGTGTTAATCGAGGTACTATGATGTAAAAGCTTTTTAGATTGAAATTGTTAACAAGCGTACTATCCTACTGACCTACTGAACAATTGTAAATGCAATTACATGTACATGCATTGTTTTAATATAAATATATATTATTTTATTTAAAATACATTATATAAGGAAGTTATAAAAAATTTATGAATATATATGTTCATAAATATATATTAATATGAAAATATATGTTCATATATGATTATTTTTGCATAAAATAAGTACATAAAACATGAAAAGATTATATAAAGAAGTAGCTTTAGATTTAGAGAACACAACTATAAGTGATAATAAAACTGGAGAAGTTTTAGAATTTAAAAATACAACGGTAATTAAAAGAACATCAACTGGAAAATCTACTATTTCAAGTAATAAATACATGATTTTGGATCAGGATAGATTAGATGCAATTCAAGAAAAGGGAATAAAAATCAATGAACTTGGATTTTTAATCTCAATGTGTCAAAATTTAATGTTTAATTATAACATTAGTATGTATGATTTAAAAACTCCGCATTCTGCAAAATCTCTATCTATACAGTTAAATATTACGGAACAATCTGCAAGTAGACTATTGAGAAGATTAATTGAACTCGACATAGTTCATAAAGGTAAATTAGATGAAATGAAATATTTAGGTGTAGTTTACGTAGTAAATCCTTATTTCATTAGAATTGGAAAGATTTTTAGTTCCAAATTAAGTGAATTATTTGATGATCCAATAAAAAAGAAAGTAATTGCTCAGCCAAATACAAGTGACTTGTACTAAAATACCAACAAAACAAAAAACCACATTATTTCCTATATTTACCACTTACAACACCACAACAAGGTGTAATTATTCGCAATTAAATACCAAACATGATCACAGGAGAATTAAAATCACAAGTAGATAAAATATGGGAGTCCTTCTGGACAGGTGGAGTATCTAATCCACTTACAGTAATTGAGCAGTTTACCTACTTACTATTCATACGCAGATTGGATGAAACACAGTTGCTGGAAGAGAAGAAAGCAGCAATGATTAAGAAACCAGTTGCTAACATCATCTACACACCAGAACAACAAGAATTGCGTTGGAACTCTTTCAAGAACAGAGAACCTCAAGCGATGTTTGACCTGTTTACTAAACCTACTGTACGTGGTATATCGGTTTTTGACCACATGAAACAAGTGGGTGAAGAGAATGGTGTATTTGCACAATACATGAGTGGTGCTACTTTTATGATACCTACAGCAAGATTGTTGGATCAAGTAGTCCAGTTGATTGACAAAATCAAGATGGAAGATAGAGATACCAAAGGAGATACCTATGAGTATTTACTCTCTAAAATTGCTACTGCAGGAACCAATGGTCAGTTTAGAACACCACGACACATCATTAGAATGATGGTGGATATGGTTCAACCTACAAAGGAAGATACCATATGTGATCCTTCTGCAGGAACCGCAGGATTCTTAGTATCTGCAGGAGAATACATCCATCAAAATCATTCGGATTGGTTTCATGATAAAGGATTTAGAGAACACTACAACAGCAATATGTTTACAGGTATTGAATTTGACAATACCATGTTGCGTATTGGTGCCATGAACTTGCAGTTGCATGGTATAGAAAGTCCTAACTTGATAGGTAAAGATGCCTTGAGTGAAAGCAATGGTGATGTAAGAGACAGATTTTCATTGATACTTGCCAATCCTCCTTTTAAAGGAAGTTTAGATTATGATGGTGTGGAAACTTCAATACTAAAAATGGTGAAATCTAAGAAAACAGAGTTACTGTTTTTAGGATTGATGTTGCGTATGATGAAAACTGGTGGAAGATGCGCTGTAATTGTACCTGATGGAGTATTATTTGGTTCTTCTAATGCACACAAACAAATAAGACAAGAGATTATTGAAAACCACAAATTGGATGCAGTAATTTCTATGCCAAGTGGAGTATTCAAACCTTATGCAGGAGTAAGTACTGCAGTATTGTTTTTTACCAAAACTGGAACTGGAGGTACAACTGATGTGTGGTTCTATGATATGCAAGCTGATGGATTTACATTGGATGATAAACGCGCAGAAACCAAAGACAATGACATACAGGACATTGTTACCAGATATCATAATCTCA